>JABFRJ010000461.1 GCA_013141255.1 Hyphomicrobiaceae bacterium | reverse complement strand
CACCTTGAACCCACGCCTCTCGCCTGAGCAATTCATCTACATCGTCAATCACGCCGAAGACACGATGCTGTTCTTCGACACGAGCTTCGCCCCCATCGTCGACAAGATGCGCGCGCATTGGAAGCCGGTGAAGCACTACGTCGCCATGACTGACTCCACACACCTGCCACCCATGGCGGACTTGTTGTGCTACGAGTCACTACTCGCGCCCGAAAAAGACGACATCGTCTGGCCCGACTTTGACGAGAACACCGCCGCAGGTCTTTGCTACACGTCCGGCACCACGGGCGATCCCAAGGGCGCACTTTACTCCCACCGCTCAACCGTGCTCCACGCGCTCTATTCAGTCGTCACCATCTCCACGGCATTCGGCGCTGGTCGCTCCATTCTGCCTGTCGTACCGTTATTCCACGTCAACGCCTGGGGCCTGCCCTACGCCGCCGCCATCACGGGAACATCGCTGATCTTCCCCGGCGCCAAACTCGATGGCCCAAGCCTCTTTGACTTGATGGAAACGGAACACGCGGGCGGATCGTGGGGCGTACCGACCGTTTGGATGGGCTTACTCGCCGAAATGAAAAAGCGTGGCCGTCGTCCCGTCGGCTTAAAGCATGTCTTGATCGGCGGTTCCGCCGCCCCCAAACCCATGATTGAGACCTTCGAAAAAGACTTCGGCGTCGACGTCATTCAGGGTTGGGGCATGACCGAGATGAGTCCGCTTGGCACCGTCGGGCACCTGTTGCCGAAGGAACAAGATCTTCCCCTCGCCGACCGCATCGAACTCAAAGCCAAGCAAGGCCGCCGCGTCTTCGGCGTCGATCTCAAAATCGTCGACGAAGAAGGCAAGCGCTTGCCACACGACGACAAGGCGTCCGGCGAATTATTCGTACGCGGCAATGCCATTGTGTCTGGCTACTTCAAAAACGAAGGTGCTTCGACCCGTGCCATCGACAAAGACGGTTGGTTCGCCACCGGCGACGTGGCCAAAATCTCCCCTATCGGCATGCTCACTATCGTTGACCGCACCAAGGATCTGGTGAAGTCGGGCGGCGAATGGATTTCATCGATCGACGTTGAAAACGCCGCCATGGCGCACCCCGGCCTCGCCAACTGCGCCGTCATCGGCATCCCCCATCCGAAGTGGACCGAGCGCCCCCTGCTCATCGCAGTCAAAGCACCGGGCTCCAATCCGACGCCCGCAGAAATCATCGCACTCCTCGACAGCAAACTGGCCAAGTGGCAGTTGCCCGACGATGTACTGTTCGTCGACGCGCTGCCCATCGGGCCCACAGGCAAAGTCTCCAAGCGGGACCTTCGCGCCAAATACGCCAACCACGCGATGCCCGAGAAGGAATAGGCACGACACCAGTACGCATCAAGACCGGATGGGGACGATCATCGCCCCATCAAAACATATCGTGCGCCGTCGCGTCGGAGTGGATCAGAAACTCGGAGATGCGGTTGATGGTCGGCATATCCTTCAAGAATGGCGCATGTCCCTGACCGTCGATGGTCACCGCTTCGAGGCGCGGATGCCGCCGATGCATCTCGCGCAGCGTTTCAGCCGACAGCAAGTCGGAGTTAGCGCCGCGCAAAGCCAACACCGGCACACGGCCAAGCGCGCTAAATTGCGGCCAGAGCTCCGGCAACTGCCCACCGCCGGATAACGTACGGGCAATCTGCGGATCATAGGCCGGTGCCGGTCGGCCATTCTTTTCATTGAAGCTGGCACGCGCAATTTCCGCCCACTGCTCCGATGGAATCGCCGGGAAAGCGCGCTCATTCATCTCGCGCACAAGCCGCGTCGCATCATCCCACGACGCCGGCAGCGGCACGCGTCCAGCCATGGCAGCAATCCGCACCACGCCGTCGCGCTCGATGATGGGACCAATATCGTTGAGGACGGCAGCACCAATCGCACCAGGCCGCGCAACCGCCAGCGCCATAGCAAGAATGCCACCGCGCGACGTACCAATCACGGCAGTGTCGTGCAGGTTTAACGCCGTCAAACAGTCAATCACATCGAACAGTTCAGCCAGAACAGAGTATTGCTCCCACGAGCTTGCGTAATCCGACAGACCGCGCCCGCGCAAATCAATCGTATACACATCGCGGCGATGTCCATGAGGGTCGGTGAGCGTAACAGCGAGATCGTGAAAGTCGCCACCGTTGCGCGTGAGGCCAGGCAGACAGACGACGGGGCGACGGCCCGAGCCCCCACAAGAATAATGACGCACATTGAGCCCAATGCCATCGCGGGCAGTAACTTTAAACTCGCGAAATTGCGCATTGCGGATCGGGGGGGCGAGCATCAAACGAACTTCCGAAAAAATGACGAGCGAGCACGGAGCTAGCGCTCTTCAACTCAAATCGGCAAGAGCACAGTCCCCGTCCTCCCCCGAATTTTACAGCAAAATCACGGAGATTTTGTTGCAGCAGGCGGTTGTGCACTCTCAGCGCTTGCACGTCGACCGGTCGCGGCAGCACTGCGCCGCAGATCGCTCTTCAACCTGAGCGCGTTGGCCTCTTCGCCCAATCGCGCCCGATAAACCTGGACGTTGGACAAGACCTTCTGCACGTAGTCGCGGGTTTCTTCGAAAGGAATGCGGTTGATCCAATCAATCGGATCGACACCCGGCTGACGCGGATCACCAAACTCTTTCATCCACTGCCGCGCTCGCCCCGGCCCCGCGTTGTAACCCGCAATGGTCAGCACATAGGAACCCTGGAATTCATCCATGCGGTCGCCGATGTAAGCCGACGCCATCATCAAGTTGTAGCTCGGATCGCGCGACAGCCGATCAATCTCACATTTGATTTTGTAATCCTTGCACACATGCTGTGCCGTGATCGGCATGACTTGCATCAGCCCGCGCGCGCCAGCACCCGACAGCGTCGAGATATTAAACTCCGACTCCTGCCGCGCAATACCAAGCATGATGGCCGTCTCCGGCGCCGGACGCAGCGCCTGATACTGCGGCATCGCATGAATAGGGTAGGCGTAATGTACGAGATTAAATCCCCGCGCGATGGCGCTCTTACCAATCCGAACCGCCATCTGTGTGTCGCCGATCGCTTCCGCGAGATGCGCAACCAGCGCTTGCTCGGCTTCGGTTTCCATCGCTTGCGACAATCGAATAAGCAGCGTGCGCGAAATCGAAACATCCAGCCCCGACTTACGCGCCAAGACGACAGCACGCACTAAGCGATTGGCGTTGAACGCTTTGACTTGGGCCTCAGTCGGGATTGCAGGCGCTTGTAGCTTCAGCTCCGTCAATTTCGGATCAAGTTCAAGCCGTGCCGCCTGCCCATAAAACGTATCCCAATTGGTGGCAGCACGCTCAAGCGCCGCCTTCCGTTTGTCAGGCGCTTTCAGTTCAGCATAAGTCAACGCCAACCAATACCCGGCCTTGCCGCGCGACAACGGGCCATCCGCCGCAACCTCGAAATCGCGAAAATGTCGCTCGGCGGCAACAGGATTCTTAAGATGTCTGAGCGCAATAAAGCCCGCAAGAAAAGCGTGGTCCTTCTGCTGATTGACCCCAAGCGGACCAGGATCTTTCACCAGATCATACGCCGTCTGTGCACGCCCGGCCTTCAGCGCCGAGTATGCCGCTCCCCTCCGCTCGTCCCACCACTCATCTAGATTCCCAGCGTCCGCCACTGTGTTGGGTGCGTCAATCAGAATTTTCCAAGCGGCTTCATTGCGACCCGCACGGCTATTCCATTGCACAAGCTGGTAGGCAAAGCCCCAATCAGCTACGGGGTTGGTTGCCGCATCTGCAGGCAGAGCCGCCAGCAGCGCGTCGGCATTCGGCTGCCGCAGATAAATGGCAATCCGCGCCTCGGCTTTCCGGCGTTCGGCCTCAGACAAAAACGGCAGAACACGGCGTGCAATCGTCGCGCGGTCGGCACGCTCGTTAGCCCAACGGCTCTGATCAATCAGATACCGATCAAGCCGCGCTTTGTGGTCAGCCTCCGTCAGCAATTTAGAAAAGCGCTCGAGGAATCCAACCTCAAGGGTTGCAGCGATTGCCCCCTTACCCCAGGCATCAGCCGCGAGATTTTTCGCCCCAGCTTCATCGCCTTCAGCCAATAGCGCTGACGCGAGTGCGGCTTTACCAGCCCCGGTCTTCGGCTCGGCGTTATCAAAAAATGCTTTGATCTCGCGGGCCGAACCACCAGCCACGAAGGCCTGCTCCTCCATGCGCTGCGTGATCAAATCGCGATTTGGCCAATCAGGATTCTGGTCGAGAAAGGCTTTGATCTCGCGAGCAGAGCCATGCCCGGCACGATGTAGCGCCCAATCGATCATGGTTTTAGCGACAGGATCACTCAGTTGATCGCGCAATCCCCGCGCCACCTGTGGATTGGACATTGAGGCAAAGGCATCCCGCAGCCGCGCAGCATCTTCGACCTTGGGCTGGGCATCACGCGCGGGAGCGATAAAGCCATCAAAGCGGGCGATGACGTCGGCTTCACCACCAGGTGTTTTGATCGCGGCAACCGTTTCGGTCGGCGGCACCGGCGAACCAGGTTGTGCTTCGACAGCTGGCCCCGGCACTGAGACCGGAACTGAAGCCAACGCGGTCGGCAAAGACGGTTGCACCGGCGGCAACTGTGCAGTCGCCGATTCATTTGCTGGCGCAGCATCACCTGCTGGCAACGGTACGGGCGCCGTTGGCACTTGCAACGCGTCTCGCGTTTCAGAGGCACGCACCTGCGGCGCAGCCGTTGGTGGCGTTGCCAGCGCCGTCTGTTGCGATTTTTGCTGCTGCTTCTGACTATTGTTTGCGCTAACAGAAACAGCCACCGGCGCAGCCGTCATAGGCTGATAACGCCCCGTCGCAACCGCTGTGACACCAAGAGCAACCGCAGCGACGGTCGCGGCATTAAGGACCCCAGACAGCCGTCCGCTCGGGCTGCGGCGCTGAGATCGTTTCGGATCAATTTTGATCGCGTCCGCAGATGGCTCCGGACGACGGCGGCGTCTATTGGTCTCCCCAGCAACCGCTTCGGCGACAGCCTCAACTGGAAGCTGCGGCACAGGTTGAGCGGCGCGCTGCACTGCAACAGACAAAAATGCTGACGACACCACGGCAGGTAGTAACGGAGGTGGCTCAGCCTCGGTGCCAACCAAAAACGATGCAGGAGCAGCCAAGCCAATATTAGCCGACATTGTGCTAATCGGTGTTATATCAAGCGCAGTGCCCTCGATAATGAGGTCAGGCCGTTCCATCGCCGCGACAAGCGCGGGCACTGGCAGAGCGGGCTCTGCCTTCGGCCTATCGGGCGGTGGCGTAGGTTTTGACAGCCGCTCTACTCCTTTCGCCCCCAATCAATCCCTCAACCGATAATGGGCGCGCGCAATCTGAACCGTCTAAGTGCAGCTCTGGCCAAAACTAAGGCAGACCAAACGAGCCCAGCCCGACATTATGGCAAGGTTGTCTCAGGGACACACGGCATTGCGCCATGTTCCCCATCTTCCCCTTGCAATCCCTCGATAAGAGCGTACCAAAGGCAGCGCAAGGCAGCAAATCACTGAGTTGCGCCGCCAGACGGGCAGCACCTCGCCGGTACTTTTCAAAAGTACTTAATGAGCGCCTCGCGAGACCTCGGACGACGGCACCGCGTCCAGAGGTCCCCCCTCGACCCAGGCGCCGAATGGGAGACCTACATGCCTGCCACGTCAGCCACTCCGATGTTTCGGGGTTCATTTCCAGCGCTGATCACGCCGTTTAAAGACGGCAAAGTGGACGCAGCAGGCTTCAAAAAATTCGCCGAATGGCAGATCGCACAGGGCAGCAACGGCCTCGTTCCCGTAGGCACGACCGGCGAAACCCCAACTCTCAGCCACGACGAACACAAGCATGTCATCGACCTCTGCGTCGAGGCCGCGCGGGGTCGTGTCCCCGTCATCGCCGGCGCGGGATCAAACTCGACCGAAGAAGCCATCGAGCTCACCGAGTATTCGAAGCAGGCCGGCGCAGCCGCGACGCTGCATTCAACCGGCTACTACAATAAGCCCACGCAGGAAGGCCTCTACCTACACTTCAAAGCCATCAACGATGCCGTCGACCTGCCCTTCATCGTTTACAATGTGCCACCCCGCACCATTGTCGACATTTCAGCCGAAACCATGGCGCGCATCGCCCAACTCAAGAACTTCGCTGGCATCAAAGACGCAACCGCCAAAATGGAACGTGAGTCACAGCATCGCCAGTTGATTAAGCGCACCTACTCTGCCCTGTCGGGCGAAGATGGCAGCGCCCTTGGCTACAATGCGCATGGTGGTCACGGCTGCATCTCAGTCACAGCGAACGTGGCACCAAAAGAGTGCTCAGAGTTCCAGGCCCTCTGCCGCAATGGCGACTACAAGTCAGCACTTGTGCTGCATGATCGCTTGATGCCGCTGCATGACGTGCTGTTCTGTGAAACCAATCCAGCCCCCGTCAAATACGCCGCTTGGCGCTTGGGTCTCATTGGTAGCCCAGACTGCCGCCTGCCGTTGGCGCCGTTGCTGGATGCCAGCAAAAAGGCAATCGATGCAGCGCTCGCCAAGGTGGGCCTGTTAAATGCCAAAGCGGCGGAGTAAAAGCGCTCCAGCACTTTAAATTTCGGCGGCCCGGTCGAGCAATCGATGCGGGCCGCTTTCGTAAGAGCACTCAAGCATGGCCAAAAAAGACGAAGCCTTCAAACCGATCGCGGAAAACCGCAAGGCGCGGCACGAATACTTCATCGAGGACACCTACGTCTGCGGCATCTCGCTGACCGGGACCGAGGTCAAGTCGCTGCGTCTCGGGCTCGCCAACATCACCGAAAGCTACGCCTCGCCCGAAAACGGCGGCATCTTTCTCGTCAACGCCCACATCCCTGAATACAAACAGGCCGGTCCGTTTTTCCAGCACGCCCCCCGTCGTCCGCGTCAGCTACTGTTGAAGGCCAAGGAAATCGACAAACTGCAAATCGCCGTGGCACGCGAGGGCATGACGCTGATCCCGCTCGAAATCTTTTTCAATGAGAAGGGCCGCGCCAAACTCAAGCTCGGCCTCGCCAAAGGCAAGAAATTGCACGACCGCCGCGAAGCCAGCGCCAAGCGCGATTGGCAACGCGACAAAGCCCGCCTCATGCGCGGCAAGGGGTGACACAGGTGAGTTTGCCCACCATCGAAACCCTCGAACGCGCGGCAGCGCGAGCCTGGCCTGCATTGTGCACCGAAGACGTTGACGGCTGGCAGTGGCGCGGATCAGGCGGCGGCGCACGACGGGCGAACTCAGTGCTGCCCATCGGCTATCACGGGCAAGATCTCGATGCAGCGATTGAGCGGGTCGAGAAACTTTATCGCGCCCAAAACACGCGCAGCTATTTTCAAGTCTCAAGCGCATCTTCACCGGACAACCTCGATCAACGATTGGCCGAGCGCGGATATGTCCTCGAAGAGCCATGCCTCTTAATGGCGAAGCCACTCATAGCAACGCCAATGCCAGCGGGTGTAAGTATCAGCACCGAACCCAGCGACGCCTGGCTCTCGATTTATACCGAACCACTCGATGCATCACGTCGCGCCATCGCCCCCGCAACTCTAGCTGCCGCACCTGATCCAAAAGCCTTCATTCTCGTATCGCGCGATGGCGAGCCATTGGCGTCGGCACTCGGCGTCTACGAACCCGCAACTGGCATTGTTCTGGTGGAATGCGTAGCCACGCGCAGCGACCAGCGTCGATCAGGCGGTGCGCAATTGGTAATGGACGCCCTGGAGAGCTGGGGCGCGGCGCAAAGTGCGAAAACAGCCGCACTCCAAGTAACGACCAAAAACACCGCCGCGCGCGCGCTCTATGAAAAGCGCCGCTACAC
>JABFRJ010000557.1 GCA_013141255.1 Hyphomicrobiaceae bacterium | reverse complement strand
GTTTGTGCGTGAGCGTATTTTGAAACCGCTCAAGATGGTGGATACGGATTTCTATGTGCACGAGGGCAAACGTGAGCGGTTCGCGTCTTGCTATGTGCGCGCGTCGGATGGATCGCGGCAGTTGCTCGATGATGGGCAGTCGTCGCCATTTTTGAAGCCGCCAAAGGCGCCGTCGGGCGGTGGCGGGTTGGTGTCGACTGCGGGCGATTACATGCGCTTCTGTCAGATGTTGTTGAACAAGGGCACACTGGATGGGGTGCGACTACTCGGTCGGAAAACTGTTTCTTTTATGACGCGTAATCATCTGGGGGGCGATCTGGCTTCGCTGGGGACGCCGCGGTTTGCTGAAACGAATTATAATGGAATTGGTTTTGGTCTCGGGTTTTCGGTGGTACTTGATCCGGCGAAGGCTGAAATATTGGCGTCGGTTGGCGAGTACGGTTGGGGCGGGATGGCGAGTACGGCGTTCTGGTGCGATCCGGAGGAGGAAATTGCCGTTGTTATGCTGACACAGCTAATCCCATCGTCGGCATACCCCATCCGGCGAGAGCTCAGGACGCTGGTGTATCAAGCGCTGGTCGACTGAGGATTTGCTCGGTGGCAAAGATGTTGATCAGTCGCCGAGAAACTTTGGTTTTCGTTTTTCCATGAAGGCGCGGCGTCCTTCGGCGAAATCGTTACTCAAGAAGCAGGCTTTGACGGCCTGATCGAGGCGAAGCATTTCGACAGGGGCGGCGGGGTGGGCGAGCGTGTCGACGCAGGTTTTTGCGGCCGCCATGCTCATGGGTGCATTGGCCAACAGGTCAATTAGTAGTCGATCAGTGGCGGCGCGCAGGTCTTGCGGCGATACAACTTCTGTTGTGATGCCTATGCGTTCGGCGGCGATGGCGTCGTAGGTGCGCGCTGTCATCAGGATTTCTTTGGCTTTCGCGGGGCCGACGACGTTGAGCAGCGGTTTGATCCAACGGGCGTTGTAGCCGACGCCGAGTTTGGCGGCAGGAATGGCAAAACGCGCCGTATCTGCAACAATTCGAAAATCACAGCAGAGGGCCAATTCGCAGCCGCCGCCAAAGCAGATGCCATGGATCATTGCGATGGTTGGCTTCGGGCAGGCAAGGAGAGCTGCAAAGGCGGAGCACTCGAAGTTGTCATGGCGTTCTGACTGGGCGATGGGGTCGAAGTCTTCGAATTCCGAAATGTCTGCGCCGGCCGAAAACGCGTTGGTACCGGCGCCTGTCAACACAATAGCGCGGACGGCAGGGTCTGCGGCGGCGCTGCGGATCAGCTTGGGAAGATCGTTCCACATTCGTTCGTTTAAGGCGTTTTTGCGGCCCGGATTGTCGAGGGTGAGCCAGCGCACGCAGGGTTGATCGTCGGGAATATGCGCGCCACTTGTCATGGTGTGGGTTTCAACGCGGATTTGTGGTAGGATGTCCATGTTCCCAAGCCTTTCGGGCTGACGCAGAGGTTGAGTTAACCTTTGACGGCCACCCTCTTGCAAGGCGCGGGTTCGCGCACGACCTATGCTTAAAGGATGAAGCGTCCGATACCGTGGCGGTCTTGGTTGGCTACGGTTGCAGGCAGGCCCGCTAATGGAGCTGGTTCGTCTCGGGTGCTTAATGCAGATCAATTCGATTGAATGAGGTGTCTTATGGCTCCCCCCTCTGCTCATCAGAACCGCACAGCGGCCCTGCGACAGGACACTGCTGTTGTGACAGCGCATGATCCTATCTGGTCAGCCCTGCGCAAAGAGGCTGAAGTTGCGAGCGTCGGCGAGCCGGCACTTGGTGGGTTTCTCTATGCGACGGTGTTAAGCCATGCGCGCCTCGAGGATGCGGTCTGCCACCGTTTGGCGCAGCGGCTCAATCATTCAGACGTGGACGCGCATCTGATAGGGCAGACATTTGAGCAAGTGCTCAAAGATCATCCCGAACTCAGTGAGATCTTCCGCGCCGACCTTCAGGCCGTGTTTGAGCGTGATCCTGCTTGCAGCCGGTACATTGAGCCATTGCTGTATTTTAAGGGCTTCCACGCGCTTGTGACACATCGGTTTGCGCATGAGTTGTGGAAAGAGGGCCGTCACGATTTTGCTCTTTATCTGCAGAGCCAGGCGAGCCGCATTTTTGCGGTCGATATCAATCCGGCGACGCGGATGGGGCGTGGCATCATGTTGGACCATGGCACGGGTATTGTGATCGGGGAGACAGCTGTGATCGGCGATAATGTCTCGATCTTGCAAGACGTGACGCTCGGCGGGAATGGTAAGGAAACTGGCGACCGGCATCCCAAAATTGGGAACAACGTATTGCTCGCTGCGGGCGCCAAGGTTCTGGGTAATATACGTGTTGGCGACTGTTCAAAGGTGGCCGCAGGGTCGGTTGTGCTTCAGGACGTGCCAGCGAACAAGACCGTGGCTGGCGTGCCAGCGAAGATTGTGGGTGATAGTGGTTGCCCGGAGCCTGCGCGAAGCATGGATCAGCGGCTTGGGCCGCATGATTGCGGTTGCGGGTATTGATCGCGTCCGATAAGTCCTGATCTTCCGTCATCAAAAGGGATCGATCAGGGCCATGTCGGCTGCCATTACCCCCGCCATACTCATCAAATTGCAAACCTATCTGCGCAAGGCTTTTGTGAGCCAAGCGTTGTCCGTGCGCGCGCGTCCGAAGAAATCTGACGTGGCGGAAGTGTTCGTCAATGATGAGCCGCTTGGTCTTATCACCATTGACGATGAGGACGGCGACGTGACCTATCAATTCGCCTGGACCATCAAAGAGAAGCCGCAACCGATCTCGTTGCAAGAGCTTTTACGGATACAGACATATCTGCGTGAGCGGTTGGTCTCGAAGACGCTGGCTGTGCGTGGCCGTGGGAAACTGAAGGACAGCGCCGAGGTGTTCGTGGGGGACGACAGCTTAGCGCTGATTTCATTTAGTAAGGACTCCTACGATTTTAATATGGCGATCCTCGATATTGATCTCGACGACATCGTTTAAAAAGTTCGCCGCGTTAGTGACACTTCAATTGGAGCCGTTGCCATGGGCCTTTACACGCTCGACGAACGTCGCGTCATCACACCGGCGTCGGGTCGGTATTGGGTGGCTGACAACGCCGTCGTCCTTGGCGATGTAACCATCGAAGAGGATGCGAGCGTCTGGTTCAATGTTGTTGTTCGTGGGGACAACGAGCGCATAACCATTGGTGCGCGCTCCAATATTCAAGATGGGTGTGTGCTGCACACGGACCCTGGATTTCCAATGGTGATTGGTCCTGACGTTACGGTTGGGCACATGGCGATGCTACACGGGTGCACGATCGGCGCGGGGGCATTGATCGGGATTGGCGCGATTATCTTGAATGGCGCCAAAATCGGTGAAGGTGCGCTCGTCGGCGCGGGCGCGCTTGTGGGGGAAGGTAAGGTCATTCCGCCGCGCTCGCTCGTGCTTGGATCGCCGGGGAAGGTCGTGCGCGAGCTGCGTGACGAAGACGTAGCGCGGATGTTGCGCGGAACGAATGGTTACGTCAAAAACGGCCAACGCTTTAAGAATGGATTTAAGCCGCAGACCTAACTTAAAAAAAAGGCCCGCTGCTCTGGGGGGCGCGGGCCTTGGGCCGACGATGATCGCGATTGTGATCAGCGCGTCGGCTTAAATCCGGCAACGGGCGAACTGGGCGCGGCTTGCCTTGGGTCGAGCGACATCCAAACACGAGGGTTCAGATAGGATTGCCGCATGATGAAACGGTAGCCTGTCTTGTGCCACAGTTTGAGATCATCGATTTTGTTGTCGAGAACGAAATCGCCATCGGCGGTGCGTGCGGTGAGGACAGCATGGCCTTCACCTTTTTCATCAAGAACGACTGTCATCAATAACGCGCCGGCGGGCCAGCCGAGTTGCATCAGGCGTTTGCGTTTGAGCAGCGCATAGTCTTCGCAATCGCCGCGTTTGGTTGGAACCGCCCAATATTCTTTAACGCCGTAGACTTCCAGGTCGGTTGCAGGTTCGATTTCGGCGTTGATCTGACGATTGATGCGGTCGAGTTCAGCGAGATGTCCGCCCGTTCCGGGGCGACGCAGTTCATCAATGACGCCATCGGCGCATTCGGTGGAGGTGCGGGCGCAGAAGTCAACAAAGCCATGCGGTGGCTGAGTTACGCCGTGAACCCGAAGGTACGGCGATGCTGGGTTTTGGAAGTTATCGATCTGAGGCGAATTGGCCGCGCTTGACGGCGAGGCCAACATGAAACATGCAGCCGCTACAGCGGCAACTCTGAGATATATCACATCACCCTCACGCAACCAAACAACGACGAAACAAAGAGCGCACACGCTCCAACTCAGTATGCGTGTTCTGACGAACACGCGCTTCTTCTACTGTTGACTGCGCGCATTTCGCCTTCGCTCAGCGAGGCGTGCAGCTTCGGCTGTATTAGTTCAACTATCGCTTCAAGCTTGCGGCTTGTTGCACATCTAGAAATTCGATCGCGATGCCGGTGTCGTGATGGCGCATGACGCGGGCGCGTAGCTGTCCCAGAGTGACGCTTGTGTGGAGTGCTGGACGGGCACCTGTTTCGATGTTTGCGCCCGACAGGGAGACGTCGATGATTTTGCAGGTGATGGATGGGCCGTCGCCGATATTGAGTGTTTGCACATTGTTGTGCGGCACAATGCGGTCATGGCGTCGGCCTTCGATGCCGGGCAGCTCATGCTTGTTCATCAAGAACATGATGGTGGCGACGAGTTTCTCGCGCCGATGATCGGTCATTGAGAACCGATAAGCAAAGCCACCATCAAAGATGCGGGTCACTTGGCCTTCGAGACCGCCAAACTGATCAAAAAGGGCAATGACGTGCTCGCCTAACTCGACGTCAACGGGTGATGAAATGGCGGCGCCGCCAGCGGAGATATCTATCAGGCGGCAGGGATATTCTTGCTTCGTCGCGCGCATAAAGCGGCCGAGTGGTGTCAGGACGACGCGTTTGTGACGCCGTGGATCGGGAGAGATGCGGGCGAACGGCGACACACTTGATTTAGTGGACAGCGGTGCGGGAGCAGCCATGATAATTCCTTAACAGCATACGGGCTCGGGTCCCCAACGGGTGTTGGTGACGATTGAGCGCCGCACACTGCGCTCCTCCCGGCATGATGCCGTCGGGGCGTTTAAAAAAGCTCTAAGGCTTGCCCCGTTTTTGAATAAATGCTGTCGGACTGAGAGGTTTTGTTGGTCAGGAGTGGTCTTTTGGCGGGGCGCGGTCACGCCCACCTTCTACGACGCGGAAACTGCGACGGTTGAAGCGCACGACGCGGGCGCCAGTCAGATTAGAGAGCAGTGGCGCTGGTTCGCGATAGCGGTCACGACCTGATTGGGGGCGTCCGTCGGGCCAAACAATGTGATGTGCTTTGATGTGGGCCTTGCCGAGGGGCGCGCCGCCGAGCCATTCGGGCGGATTGGCGGGGGCAACGGAGCCAAGCACGCGGGTAATGGTTGCGTCCGTGTGCAAGAGGGGGAGGAACAAAAATTCGAAGGCGACCGGTTTGGCGCGGCTCGCACCTGCGGCTGCGAGTTCTACGGTGACGACGCCACCTTGCTTGAGGGTTTCGGGTAAAAAGCGGCGCAATGCCAGGACGCTTTCGGTGTCGAAGAGTTCGAAGAGATCCAGGCCTCGAAATTCACGGCCGAATTGCTCACAAATGCGGGTTCCAGCTAAGCGGAACTCAAAGGTGTGGGTTTTTTCTGAGAACTCGAGAATGAAGGTCTCGGCCAGGACGGAAGCGATTTGCGACGGTTCTATATCGAAGCGACGGGGCGCAATGCGGTCGCCCCGGACATCGTTCCAGTAAGAATAGAGCACGTGGTTGGTACGGTGTTTCATCGATCTCACAAGCGTAAGCGTGTTTATGCGCGATTTTTGGCGCGGTAGCAGCGGTTCCACCTGAAGGTCAGCAGGTTCCATGCCAAGCGCGGGCAACCAGTTGCCAAAGTCGGTGTGCGTGTAATTTTAAGGTTGCCTTGCTGGGCCTGGGCGCGGCAGAAGCGGGCTTGGATCAGTAATGGTGGCGAGTGAAATGCAGCGACAACCGATATTTAATGCCCCTGGCATCGTCGTCGCTGTTATTGCGTTGTTGATTGGGGTCCATGTTTGGTTGGAGTGGTTGCCCGAGGCGTCGGCGCAGTGGTGGACATTAACGCTTGGTCTCATTCCGTCCCGATTTGGCACTGAGGCGGACATGCTGCCCGGTGGCCGATCTGCGGCTGTAACGCAATGGTTGACGCATGCAGCCGTGCATGGTGATGCCTCGCATTTGTTGGTCAATCTGGCATTTTTGCTGGCGTTTGGGGCGGCGTTGGCGCGGCGCATTGGAAACGCGCGATTTCTCGCATTGCTGCTGTTGGCCACTTTGGCGGGGGCGGCAATGTTTGTTGCTATCCGTGGATTCAGTGACGTGTTGCTGATTGGCGCGTCGGGCGCGGTGTCGGGCCTGTTGGGGGCTGTGTTTCGATTTATGTTCGTCGCGCTTGCGGCGGGCGGGTCGCGTTATTTTGCTGAAGCCTCGCGGCGGGTGCCGCGGCTTAGTCTTCAAGGGATGTGGCGCGAACCGATGCCGTTCCGGGCTGTTGCGAGTTGGTTGGTGCTTAATTTGGTGATGGCATTTGTATTACCACTGGCGGGGATTACCGGTGGCATCGCGTGGGAGGCCCATTTGGGTGGATTTTTATTTGGGTTGCTTATGTTTCGCTATTTTGACGCTGGCTTCGCAGAGATTGATCGCATGCCGTCAAACGATGATTTTGACGCGCCACCTGAGCGGATTGAGCCAACGCCCCCTCACATCGACCCAACCGTCCATTGACTGTCATCAGCCGATGCCATTTTTTTGCTGTTTCTGTGCACCTGCGTAGAACTACCCTTGCCGGTTGTAGGCAGTCCGCGCATCATGCCAGGCTCATTAGACGACCATCGGTGGACGGCCCACCTCGACGGAAGGAGACGTGTCCATGAACGTCATTGCGATCCTCAAAGGTAAAGGCAAAGGTGTGGTTACCGCGAAGAGCGGAGCGACGCTGATGCAAATCGCACAAGATCTGGCCAAGCTAAAAATTGGCGCGGTTGTGATTGTTGGCGATGATGGAAAGGTTTCGGGCATTCTCTCCGAACGCGACATCATCCGCGTATTGGCGCTGCATGGCCCGATTGTATTGGAAAAGCAGGTGGGTGAGATCATGACGCGGAACGTGGTGACGTGCAGTCCTGCCGACACGCTCAATGAGCTTATGCAAAAAATGACGGATGGTCGGTTTCGGCATTTGCCGGTTGTGGACAACGGCAATCTCGTGGGCCTGATTTCCATTGGCGATATTGTGAAGTTTCACATTGCCGAAGTCGAGCTCGAAGCCAATGCCATGCGCGATTATATCTCGCACTAAATGGCGCTTAGCCTTTTGAGCTGATTGGCTGGGTGCAACCAACTTCGTTGTGCGAGCGCGACAAAGCATTCGAGCGCTATCGAAGCGGACTCGTGTGCGTTAAGCGCCCATGTGAAGGGTTGGCTTGAAGCGACGACGCAGTTCGATCTCGCGTAAGATGTCGTCAAGCACGCGTTTGGTGGCGTTTTCACCGCGGCTGATGAGCTCGTCAGCGCGATGGAAATCGAAGAGCCCGAGATCTCCTGTACGAGGTGAGATGACGACATCGGGTGGGTCGCCGGCGAGGCGTGACCGCGCAATTCGGTCTTGGACGATGTTGAATGCTTCCATCATCACTGTGGAAATGCCGGGGCCACTGTCGGGGCGACCAAAGAATTGACGTTGCAACATGCGCTTCAGAGCGCGACCGTTGCGGACCAAGGGGTTGGCCGCGTCGTCGGGCTCAGGCGTCACGTCGGTGTCGTTAAACGAGATCGCGGGGGCAAGGGG
>JABFRJ010000386.1 GCA_013141255.1 Hyphomicrobiaceae bacterium | reverse complement strand
CGCCAGGGCTGTTATGAAGTCTGAGGCGTTGATTAGGGCTGGTCAGGGTGTGAGGTCCTAGGGCAGACTGAGGGTGCGCGGTTTGATTTAACGCGCCCAAAATACGTCTCGCTGGAGGAACTCATGTCGATCAAAAAAGGTCCGTTTCGTGCTGACATGGTCGGCAGTTTGTTGCGCTCCAAAGCGGTCAAGGACGCGCGTGAAAAACATGATCAGAAGAAAATTTCTGACGCCGAATTGACGGCGATTGAGGACACTGAGATTGCGGCGCTGGTGAAGAAGGAAGAAGCCATTGGGTTGCAGGCGATTACGGATGGCGAGTATCGTCGCACGTGGTGGCATTATGATTTTCTGCAACATCTCGTCGGCGCCGAGCGTTACGACACGGGGCAGGGCATTCAATTCAAGGGCGTGCAGACCAAAGCGCACGCGATGCGCGTAACGGGGAAGATCGATTTTTCTGCCGATCATCCGCATCTCGCGCACTTTAAGTATTTGAAGTCGGTGACGGGGCGGACGGCGAAGATGACGATCCCCTCGCCCAGCATGTTGCACTATCGCGCGGGGCGCAGCGGTATCGATGCCAAGGTGTATCCGCGCATGGATGAGTACTATGCGGATCTCGGCAAGGCCTACAACAAGGCGATCAAAGCGTTTTATGATGCCGGATGTCGGTATCTGCAGTTGGATGATACGTCGCTCGCGTATTTTTGTGATCCGGAGCAGATCAAGATGTTGCGCGCGCGAGGTGATAATCCAGAAGAGATGATGTCGCAATATCGGGACACACTGGGGGCGGCGCTCAAAGGGCGTCCGGGGGATATGACGATTACGACGCACACGTGTCGTGGGAATTTCCGGTCGACGTTTGTAGCGTCGGGCGGATATGAGCCGGTGGCGGACATGGTGTTTAACAAGATCGACGTCGATGGCTACTTCATGGAGTGGGATGACGAGCGGTCGGGCGGGTTTGAGCCGCTGCGGTTTTTGCCCAAGGGTAAGAAGGCGGTGCTCGGATTGGTGACGACGAAGGTGGGTAGTCTTGAAAAGCGCGACGATATTTTAAAGCGCATTGAGGCGGCGACGAAGTATACGTCGCTCGATCAGCTATGTTTGAGCCCGCAGTGTGGGTTTGCCTCGACGGAAGAGGGCAATGCGCTGGCAGAGGATGAGCAGTGGAAGAAGTTGGAGTTAGTGGTTTCTGTGGCCAAAGAGGTTTGGGGCGGGGTTGGTTGAAACGCTTTTCAATGGCCTGAAAAATTCTGATAGGAACGGGGGCGGCGCCGATGGCGTCGCTCTTTTATTGAAAATGCAGGGGCGAAATGAGTTTAAGTTTGTATTCGCGGCGGCGGTTTTTGGCGGGGGCTGTGGCGACGTTGGTGACTGATGCGCCTGCGTTAGCGCAGACAGGTGCGCAAACTGGTGCAAAGGCGAGTGCGCGTGGGGCGGCAGCTGCCCGGCAGGGACTGCTGAAGAACGTACGCAATTGGGGATATCAGCTCAGACGCATCAATTTCGATCAAATGGCGCAATCGGCGCACGATCTGGTGGTGACGGAGTTTGCGCTCTCTAAAGCGTTGCGGTTTGAGCGGGCTTTTACGCGTGAGGAAATTGCGCGAGCGCGGATGAAACCCGACGGATCGCGACGGATTGTGCTGGCGTATATTTCGATTGGTGAAGCGGAGCGCTATCGGCCCTATTGGGATCGGGCGTGGGAGGAGCCGGGGCAGGCGCCAGCATGGCTTGGGCCGATGAACCCACGTTGGATCGAGAATTACCCGGTTCGATTTTGGGACCCGGAGTGGCAGCGGATGATGGTTGAGGGGGCTTCGAGTTATCTCGCGCAAATTCTGGGGCAGGGATTTGACGGGATCTATCTTGACCGTGCCGACGTGTTTCAGGAATGGCGGCAGGAGCGGCCGCAGGTTGAGAAAGATATGGTGGCGTGGGTGCAGCGCGTGGCGCAGGTGGCGCGGGCGGAGCGGCCAGAGTTTTTAGTCGTGCTGCAGAACGCTGAGGAGTTGTTGGCGCACAAGGGCGTGCTGGCTGCGATTGATGGCATAGCCAAAGAAGATTTGCTGTTCGGTCTGGATTTTGCGGCAGGAGCCAATCCGCCTGATGAAGTGCAGGCTGCACTTGGGCCGCTGCGGCGGGCGAAGAAAGCTGGCAAGGCCGTGTTCGTGGTTGAGTATGTCGATGATGCGCAGAAGATTGAACGGCTTAGCTCGTTTGCGCGCAAAGAGGGGTTTGTGCCGCATGTGGCCGACCGAACTTTGTGGCGCTTGAATGAGCCGCCGATTGAGAGCTTTCGGCCTGCGGCTGGACCGCCGCCGCCACCATAATTTCGACCACCGAATTAGCGTCGTAGAAATTGCGACTTTGATGCCACAGCGCTGGTGCAACCCGTCATGGTGTTGTCATGTAAACTCGAAGTGGGGATGGATTGATCGCTGTTCGCCAACAGGGGGCACTGAGATCGCCATGGGAGAAAATGCCGATGACACATGGGGTTGTTGGTATGTCATGCACAGGTTGCTCCGGCATAGCGTGCGTAATCTACATGTAGTGGTGGGTTGGCGGGGAAACCTACAAGACCTCGTGACAGGTGCGTTGCGAATCGGCATGTTGGGAGTGTGACGAGCGGCGTGTCGATGCCGGTCGGCCCCCTCAAAGACTGCAGTGCGGCGCTCGAATGATGAAGACGAGCGACAGGCTTTTGCGGCTGAGGAGCTGATAGTGCCCACGTCGTGTTTTGTACTGTAGCTTTTGTGCGTTTCGGTTGCCGCGTGTGCTCATGTTTCGGGCCCGGCGCTGTGTCTCCTCACCCAATTCCATTCGTTCGGGCAGTCGTGTGACGCTGCTTGGTGTTGTCTGGTTGTTTGTAATCGCGTCTCCCATTCGCTGCCGAGTTTAGTGGTGCGACTTGCCTGGATCCAAAAAAGACGATCCAGGGGCTAAAGATGAAGATTTCACGTCGTTTCACCGAAGCGGGCAAATCACCTTACGACAGCATTCCGTTCCGCAAGGCGACGTCTGAGATAAAGAACCCGGATGGGTCGGTTGTATTCCGTTGTGCCGATTTTGCTGTGCCTGAGCATTGGAGCCAGGTTGCTGCCGACATTTTGGCGCAGAAGTATTTCCGCAAAGCTGGCGTACCAAAGCGGCTTAAGAAAGTCGAAGAAACGCAGGTGCCGTCGTGGTTGTGGCGCTCGGTCGCTGACGATCGGGCGATGGCTGATCTGAAGCCTGGCGAACGCATTGTTGGCGAAAATGACTCGCGCCAGGTGTTCGATCGCCTTGCTGGCACGTGGACGTATTGGGGTTGGAAGGGGGGATACTTCACAACGGAAGACGATGCGCGCGCCTTCTTTGATGAGCATCGTTACATGTTGGCGATGCAGTATGCGGCGCCAAATAGTCCGCAGTGGTTCAACACGGGTATGCATTGGGCCTATGGCATCGATGGGCCGGGGCAAGGACACTACTACGTCGATTATCGCACTGGCGAGTTGACCTTGTCGTCGTCGGCCTATGAGCATCCGCAGCCCCATGCCTGTTTCATTCAGTCGGTGGCTGATGATCTCGTGGGTGAGAGCGGCATCATGGATTTGTGGGTGCGGGAAGCGCGCCTGTTCAAATATGGTTCGGGCACGGGATCTAATTTTTCGTCACTCAGAGCTGAAAATGAAAAGCTCTCGGGTGGTGGTAAATCATCGGGTTTGATGAGCTTCCTCAAGATTGGCGATCGAGCGGCGGGTGCGATCAAGTCGGGTGGGACGACGCGTCGTGCGGCGAAGATGGTTGTCGTAGATGTCGATCATCCGGATATCGAGACCTATATCGATTGGAAAGTGAAAGAAGAGCAGAAGGTCGCGGCACTCGTGACTGGTTCGAAGATTTGCCAGAAGCGCCTCAAGGCGATCATGAAGGCTTGCGTCAACTGCGAAGCAGATGGCGACGATTGTTATGATCCGGTCAAAAATCCGAAGCTGAAGCAGGCGATCAAAGAAGCTCGCCGCGATGTGGTTCCGGACAATTATATCCGTCGCGTGATGCAGTTTGCGCGTCAGGGTTATACGGAGATTGATTTTTCGACCTATGACACCGATTGGGATAGCGAAGCCTATCTGACGGTTTCGGGGCAGAATTCGAATAACTCCGTGCGGGTGACGGACGAATTTCTCGATGCAGTTGTGGCGGATAAGGATTGGAACCTTACAGGTCGCACGCATGGCAAAGTGATGAAGACGTTGAAGGCGCGCGATCTTTGGGAAAAGATTGGTCATGCGGCTTGGGCGTCGGCTGATCCAGGTATTCAATTCCACACCACGATCAACGATTGGCATACGTGCCCGCAGTCGGGTCCGATTCGGGCGTCGAACCCGTGTTCGGAATATATGTTCCTTGACGATACAGCTTGCAATCTTGCGTCGTTGAACCTGATGCGGTTTGCGTCGCCAGAAGGCAAAGTTGACATCGCAGCGTATGAGCATGCTTGCCGTTTGTGGACGATTGCGCTCGAAATCTCTGTGATGATGGCGCAATTCCCATCGAAGCAGATAGCAGAGCTCAGCTATCGCTATCGTACGCTCGGTATCGGCTTTGCCAACATCGGCGGCTTGTTGATGGCTTCTGGAATTGGTTATGACAGTCCAGAAGGCCGCGCGATTTGTGGTGCGATCTCGGCGATTATGACCGGCGTTGCTTATTCGACGAGCGCGGAAATGGCGCGTGAGCTTGGGGCGTTCCCAGGCTATGAGCCAAACTCGCAGGACATGCTGCGCGTTATTCGCAATCATCGTCGTGCGGCTTATGGACAGTCGGAAGGTTACGAGAAGCTGGCGATTGTGCCCGTGCCGCTTGATCATGCCAATTGCGCTGACAAAGCGCTGATTGCAGCCTCGCGGAAGGCTTGGGATCGGGCGATAGAGCTTGGCCAAGACGCTGGGTATCGTAACGCGCAGGTGTCGGTGGTCGCGCCGACGGGCACCATTGGGTTGGTGATGGATTGCGATACGACGGGGATTGAGCCGGACTTCGCGCTGGTGAAGTTTAAGAAGCTTGCTGGTGGTGGGTATTTCAAGATCATCAATCAGGCGGTGCCGCAAGCTTTGCGCACGCTCGGCTATAGTGAAGCGCAGATTGCTGAGATGGAAGCCTATGCCGTCGGTCACGGCACGATGCGGCAAGCGCCTGCGATTAATCACAGCACGCTGAAGACCAAAGGCTTCACCGAAGATGTGCTGGCGAAACTTGAGAGCGGTCTCAAGAGCGCGTTTGACATCAAGTTCGTCTTTAATAAGTGGGCGCTGGGCGAAGACTTCCTGGTCAATACGTTGAAAATTTCGACTGAAAAATTGAACGATCCAGCGTTTGAGCTGCTGCCGCATCTTGGGTTCTCGAAGAAAGACATTGAAGCTGCGAACGAGCATGTGTGCGGAGCGATGACGCTGGAAGGCGCGCCGCACCTCAATGAAAAACACCTCAATGTTTTCGATTGCGCCAATCCGTGCGGTCGCAAGGGCAAGCGTTCATTGTCGGTTGAAAGCCATATTTTGATGATGGCGGCGTCGCAACCGTTCATTTCGGGCGCAATTTCTAAGACGATCAACATGCCGAACGATGCGACAGTGGAAGACTGCAAACAGTCGTACATGATGTCGTGGAAATTGGCGCTTAAAGCCAATGCGCTTTATCGTGATGGTTCGAAGTTGTCGCAACCGCTCAATTCGCAACTGTTGTCGGACGATGACGAGGATGCGGGTGATATTGCTGATGACATCGTTTCGAAGTCGCAGACGGCGCGTGCAGCTGCGGTTGCAGAGAAGATCGTTGAGCGCATTATTGAGCGGGCGCATGAACGTGAAAAACTGCCGGGCCGTCGCAAGGGCTATACGCAGAAAGCCACGGTTGGCGGGCACAAGGTATACTTGACGACGGGCGAGTATGGCGATGGTCGCATCGGTGAAATCTTCATCGATATGCACAAAGAAGGCGCCGCGTTCCGGTCGTTGATGAACAATTTCGCCATCGCGATCAGCCTTGGTTTGCAGTACGGCGTGCCGCTTGAAGAATATGTTGATGCGTTTACGTTCACGCGCTTTGAGCCAGCTGGCATCGTGACGGGTAACGAGACGATCAAGAACGCGACCAGCGTGCTTGATTATATCTTCCGCGAATTGGCGGTGTCTTATCTGGGTCGTAACGATCTTGCTCACGTTGAACCGGAAGATCTGTCAGTCACGGCGATGGGTGCAGGCGAAGACGAAGATGGCGAGGTTCGTACTCAACCGGTTGCTGCGGAGCGGGTTGTTTCGCACGGCTTCACACGCGGGCGGATCGCTGCGCATGGCGACATGATGGTTGTGCGCGGTAATACGGCGCTTGCCATGGAGTCTGTGTCGCAGATGCAGGGGCATGTGGCGACGGCGTTCCACAAGTCGGAAACGCTGGTGGCTGTGAGCGCGCCTGTTGGTGTGACGCATGCCACGACGATGACGGGCGGTGGATCGGGCAGTCGGTCGGTTTCTGATCGTCGATTGGAAGCGCGCATCAAGGGGTACGAGGGCGAGTCGTGTGGCGAATGCCAGAACTTTACGCTGGTGCGCAACGGGACCTGCTTGAAGTGCGAAACCTGCGGTTCGACGAGCGGGTGTTCATGATGAGGCCTGTTACCGAGTTCAACTCGATAGCAGCAAATGTTGAAGTTCCGGTGCGCAGTCGCGCGCCGGGCTTCAGCAGTTCTGATGCAAGTTTGATCGCGTTGGAGCGTGTTGCGGATGATATTCGATCGCGCTTTGGGTTGGATGAGTTCATTTCGCAGGCGGACTTGGTAGCGTCATTGACTTACGTAATGGCGACGCCTGGGGCCCGGCAAAGATGGATGCGGGCGTTTGGTTCGCCACTGGGACGGGCGTTGATTGCGGCGAAGCGTGATTTGAATACGACGTTGGCGGCGGTGTTGGTGTTGGTACCGACGGCAAAGCATTAAGCGAGACTGCACAATCGCCATTTGGCTACGTCGCGCATGATTAGGAGTCTCAAGCCGTGTCGGACTTTGTGGTCCCAGTATCCGATGACATGATGCCCGCATGGCGGCGGCTGGATGCTGACGCACGCGCACGCGTGCATGGATTGGGGCCGGTCTTGTTACTTGCAGATCATCTTGACGCTGCGTTGGCTCTGGCAGAGGATCTGACGCGCATGGCAGTTGTGATGCCGAAGACTGCCGGCGTGGATGCCGTTAGTATCGAAGAGCGAAATGTGATGTTTGCTCGCTTTGCCCAAGAAGTGCGCGCGTTTGAACTCGCTGTTGCGTCGCGTGTGTTGCAGGCGCGGAAGCGGGCGATGGGGAGCGAGGTTCAGCAGCCTCAAATACAACTGCTGATTCGATCATTTATCGGTGGTACTGCGATCTTGGCTGATGCTGTTGAAGCGGATACCGCGGGCCAACCGGCAGGGCTCGGGAGTGTGCGTGCAGGGGCGTTGGTTGCTGGGCCTGAGGCGATGTCTTTTTTGTGCGCGCGTGGTGTGCTCAGTTTTGATGTCAAAACACTGGACGATGTTTCGCGGATGGCTGTGACGGAGACATTTCCGATTGTCGGTTTGATTGAAACAGGGGCGTTGATGGACATGATCGCGGCGTTTCTTGATGCGCTTGATACGGCGTTTGATCTCTATGGGCTTGCGCCGACGATGAGAGGTGCTTGATAGGGAGCCATAGGGCGGATTTGACGGACGATTGCTGTATTTTGTTTGGGCTGCCGTTTGGTAGCCTTTTTTGTTTACCTTGCTGCGGCTTGACAGGCCACAGCTGTCGGATCAATTGAAGGCTGTAGACCATTGGCGGACAGACCGCGGGAGCCTGCAATGAATACGTTTGAGCGCACCCCTGCTGGGCAAGCATCGAGTGTCGAAGCAGAGATGATGGCCATTGGCCGGGCTGCGCGAGAAGCCGCGCGGGGGTTGGCTATCGCGTCGACAGCGCAAAAGAATGAAGCTCTGACGCATGCGGCTTTGGCGCTGCGGCGTGAGGCGGACAAAATTCTGGTAGCGAATGCTGACGATGTGGCCGCGGCGGTGGCGGCTGGTGTGACGGGATCGTTTCTTGATCGGCTAAAGCTCGATGCGGGGCGCATCGGGGGGATCGCTCAGGCGCTTGAGGAGATTGCGGCGCTTGCTGATCCGGTAGGGTCTTCTATTGCGGAGTGGGAGCGGCCCAACGGGCTCAAGATTTCGCGAGTGCGGACGCCGCTTGGTGTCATTGGTGTGATCTACGAGAGCCGTCCGAATGTGACGGCGGATGCGGGCGGGTTGTGCCTCAAGGCTGGCAATGCGTCGATCCTGCGCACGGGATCGGATGCGTATCGCTCGGCGTCTGCGATCCATGCTTGTCTGGTGGATGGGTTGCGTGCGGCGGGCTTGCCTGAAGCCGCAATCCAATTGGTGCCGACGACGGATCGGGCGGCGGTTGGGTTTATGCTGGGTGGGCTCAATGGCGCGATTGATGTGATCGTGCCGCGCGGAGGCAAGAGCCTGGTGGAGCGTGTGCAAAAAGAAGCGCGCGTGCCGGTGTTCGCTCACTTGGAAGGTATTTGTCATACGTATGTGGATCGCGGTGCAGACATTGAAATGGCGGTGCCGCTGGTGGTGAATGCGAAGATGCGGCGCACGAGCGTTTGCGGCTCGACGGAGTGTCTGTTGGTTGATCGTGGTGCGCACGAGGATTATTTGACGCCGATTGTGAAGGCATTGCTGGATGCAGGCTGCGAAGTGCGCGGGGACGCGGTGACGCAGAAGGTTGATGGCCGCGTGAAGGCTGTGACCGAGAGTGATTACGGCAAGGAGTTTTTGGAACCGATTATCGCGGTCAAGACGGTTGATGGTGTTGATGAGGCTATTGCGCATATTGCCAAATATGGCTCGCAACACACGGATTGTATTGTGACGGAGTGCAATGGGACTGCTGAGCGTTTTATCGCGCGGGTTGATAGTGCCATCGTGCTGGTCAATGCGTCGACGCAATTTGCTGACGGTGGCGAGTTTGGCATGGGCGCTGAAATTGGTATCGCGACGGGGCGGATGCATGCGCGCGGGCCGGTTGGGGTCGAGCAGCTCACGAGCTTCAAATATATTGTGCGCGGCACGGGGCAGATCAGACCGGTGTAGTATGTGAGGTTGAGTCGATGACGGTCGTGCAGGGTGGGAAGACGGTTTACGGCGCGGCGGTTGGCATTTTAATGCTTGAGGCGCAGTTTCCTCGCATTCCGGGTGATATGGGTAATGCGCTGACGTGGCCGTTTCCGGTGCATTATCGAGTTGTGCGGAATGCGTCGCCGGATCGGGTTGTGAGGCAACGCGCTGATGGTTTGCTTGAGGCGTTTATCGATGCTGGGCGCGACTTGGTGCGACATGGCGCCGATGGCGTGACGACGAATTGCGGATTTCTGTCGATTTATCAGCCGGAACTTTCTGCGGCGCTTGGGGTTCCGGTCGCGGCGTCATCGTTGATGCAGGTGCCAATGGTGCAGGCGACATTGCCGCCGGGAAAACGTGTGGGGATTTTGACGATTTCGTCGGCAACTTTGACGACGGAGCATCTGACAAAGATTGGTGTTGATGCGAGTACCCCGGTGGGTGGGCTTGCGGATGGCGGTGAGTTCGTGACGAAAATCCTGGGCAATGCGTCGGATCTCGATGTGGACTTGGCTCGGGCCGAGAATGTGGCGGGCGCGATGGAGCTGGTGGCGAAATATCCTAATCTTGGTGCCATCGTGCTTGAGTGTACAAATATGATTCCGTATGCGGCGGACATCAGGCGGGCGACTGGATTGCCCACGTTTTCAATTTACAGTTTTGTTACGTGGTTCCAGTCGTCGTTGGTGCCGCGCCGGTTTGATCTCAGCCAGTTTTAGGCGCTGTTTGATTATTGGCAGTGTGCAGTACGTGGCGGGCGCGTGACAGCAGTAAGCCGCTGAGCGTGCCGAGGGCAAGGCAGATTGCAATCTTGAATGCCAGGTTGGCTAAGATCTGTGGTGCCATGGCGCGCGTGACGCCGAGCAGGTAGTTGGTCAAGAAAATTGCGAGCATGATCAGGAGCGGTATAGCGCTGCCTGGGAGTTGATAAGTTGTACCGTCGAAAATGACGTCGCGTGGACTTTTGAAGGCGGTGGTGTTGAACGTATGCGCGATGCCGACGCCCGCGAGCCAAGCGAGGACGGTTTCAGGTGAAGTGCCGAAGTTTGAGGCGACGGTGAAGATTGAAAGTGCGAGCATGGCAATCGGCATAAGGAGGAGTTGCATGCGGCTGACGGAGCGTGCGCGTAACTGCATAATGCCGAGGACAAGAATGACGGCGAGGATGCCCCAGACGTAAGGGGGGGTACGGGTGAGTATTTGAGTGAGCATGGTGGTCTCCGAGCTGGAAATACTTAAGAGCGATGAAGCTCAACCGAAAATCATGCGGCCGAAGATGCGGCCCGGCATGAGGGTGAAGAAGCCGGCAAGTAGGAGTGCGCCGGTGAACATGCCGGTCATAAAGCGTTTGTGGGCTGAGATGTTGTGGCGGCGGGCGGCGATGACGGCGATGGGGAGTTGGATGAGGACCGCGATGGAGAGCAGATGGATGGGGCTCCATTGGCCCCAAAGTTTGATTTGGTGGATCCAGAAGCCGGATGCGGCGACGATGATCATGAGGATGACCCAGGCCCAGCCGAGTTTGCGGTGCGTGTTGGTGCCTTTGACGCCTATCATCTGAATGGTGCCGAGGGCGAAGGCGCCGATGGCGGCAGCAGCATGGATTTGGATTGCAGCGGTAGCGTCGAGGATAGGGGCGAGGGACATTATACTCTCGTCAGTTGCGGGTGCTCATGGCTGTGTGGTACTGTGAAGTACCATTGCGGTACCGTCAAGTACCAAAATCGTGAACAGATTGAAAATATCAAAATCTAAGAGCGTGCAGGACGACGGAGGACTGGACGACGGCGGACTTGGGCAGGCTGGTGGTCGGCTTGCGGGGCCGCAACGGCGCTAGGGGAACAGATAGGATAACGGGAGGCGGGACTGTGGTTGAGGCGGTCGATCCGAAGCGGACGCGCATTTTGATGGCTGCGGCGGAGATTTTGCAGACGAAGGGCTACGCTGCCATGACGACGCTGGAGGTGGCGCAGGCGGCGGGGATTTCGAAACGCGATCTCTACGCACGCTTTGCCAACAAGGATGCGCTGGTGGCGGCACTCGTTTTGGAGGGGGTGCAGGAGATGCTGGCGCCGGTACGGCTTGAGCCGCCGGTTTCTCGGGAGGCATTTTATGCGGGGCTGACGGCGTTTGGCTGCAAGTTTCTCGCCGATATGCTGTCGCCAGCGCGGCTGCAATTTTACCGACTGGCGATAGGGGAAGTGCAGACAAATCCGGCGATTGGTCAAGCGTTGCTCAAAGAGGGGACTGAGGCGACGACGATGGCAATTGGCGCTTATTTTGGTGAAGCGCAGGCTCGGCGGATCGTGAAGTTTCCGAATGTCCATGCTGCCGTTGGTGTGTATTTCTACATGCTGATGGGCGACCGCATGGTGACGCATCTGCTCGACCCGGAGCGACGGGTTTCGGAGGCGGACATCGAGGGTTATGTGACGTTTGCGTTGATGGTGTTGCGTGCGATTGATGACACGGGCTCGCCGACAACGCCAGCAGCGCTGGTGTGAGCCGAGATTTATCCAACAGATCAGTTTAATTGGGCAATTTATCGAGCGTGCGCTTCATGATGCGGCTGCCCATGGTCATCGCGGCGTCGATGGCAGGCGTGGCGCTATCAGGCAAAAAGTCTGACGTCCAAATCACGCGCGTGCCTTCTGGGCTCGCGATGGCGATGACGGAAGAGTTGTAGTGCGTTGTGGTGCCGCCTTCGGCGGACCAGACGACACGCTTGTTCACCTCATCGATAGCAATGATGGGCTCGCGAAGTATCACGCCGTTGCCAAACGTAACAGTGCGGGCGATTGGTCTATCTCCGTCGTTGAGGCCTGGTTCTAATTTTGTGTCGACAAGAAATCCCGGAACCATGCGGATGTGGGGTGCGCCCACATCGCGCAAGGCGTCCCACACTGCTGCTAACGATGCTTTGGTGATGATTTCTTTGCGGACGGTGGCCATGACAATGTCTCGTTGCGTGTGCGGACTGCAGACGTTTCAGGTCGGTTTGCCACAATACGCTTCAATACGATAGCCGTCGGGGTCTATGACGAAGGCGGCATAATAGTTGGGGCCGTAGTCGGCGCGCAGTCCGGGAGCGCCGTTGTCATTACCGCCGTTGGCGAGTGCTGCGCTGTGGAAAGCTGTAACTGCACTGCGTGTGGGGGCATTGAGGCAGAGATGCAAGCCAGAGTTTGGATCAGCGGGAACAGGCTTTTGGGATTTTAGTATCCAGAGCATCACGGATCTATCACCATATCCCAGTGATCCTGCGTCGGCGCTGAGGCAGGTGTAGCCTAGCGGTTGCAAAGCGGCGTCGTAGAAAGCCTGCGTGCGTTTGAGATCTTGTACACCGATTGAGATGTGATTCAGCATGACTTGATTGTTCCCATGGCGGCTGGGGTTGCGACGTCGGCGAGTTTTGTTGACGATGAAGGGGGACGCCCTTTTATGCTTGGGAAATATTGCTATTATCGGGCATGGCCCATGATTTGATCCAGAGTTCGGCGAGGTCCGATGGTATGCCGCATTTGCCAATGGCGCGGCCTATTGCGTGTGGACAGGGTTGGGCGATCAACGAGTTTATCTGTGAGGCGGGACCCGAAGACCGGCCATTTGAAGAACAGCATGACGCGTTTACAATTGCGCTGGTGGTGGAGGGTTCATTTAACTATCGATCAGAAACGGGGCAAGCGCTGCTGCATGCGGGATCGATGCTGTTGGGGAATTGGGGGCAGTGTTTTTCGTGCGGTCATAGCCACAGTCGTGGTGACCGATGCGTGGCACTGCAGGTGCAGCCGTTATTGTTTATGGAAATTGCAGCGACCCATGCAGGGGCAAGTGCGTTTCGATTTCCGGTTGGGATGCTGCCTGCGACGTTGGCGACCGTACCGCTTGAGATCGAACTTATGGGGCGTGACGGGGTATCAACGGGTGATGTGAATGGGATGCAACGCGAAGAAAGCGTGATGAAGTTTGTTGCAACCGTTTTGCAGCATGTCTCAGGTGCAACGGATGTAGTGTCGAGAATCTCTGCGCTTGATGAAAAGCGGATCAGCCGAGTGTTCCAATATCTCGATGCGACATGCTTCGACGCGCAGTCGCTTGACGATTTGGCCGACGTCGCGGCAATGAGTAAATTTCATTTTGTGCGAACATTTAAGCAGGTCGCAGGTGTGACGCCGCATAAGTATATATTGGGACGGCGGTTGGCATCCGTGGCGCAGCGGTTGCGGACGACTGTGGAGCCGGTTTCGACTATTGCGTTCAGTGAAGGGTTTGGAGATCTGTCGACGTTTAATCGACTGTTTCGTGAGGTGTTCGCGATGAGTCCGAGTGCGTATCGGCGGAACTTTGTCGCGTGAGCAGCCGTGATTATTTACAGAATTTGCGGACAAGGAAGGCGGCAAAAGCTGGGACGGCGTAGACGACGGTGTTGATTGGTAACTCTTGCGCGATCGTATAGCCGGCTTGGGTGACGCCGACCCAGACGTTGCCAATTGTGACGAGCAGCCACACGATCAGGAACGCTAAAATCGCCGACGTTAATGCGCCGCGCGCGCGGCCAATGCCAGCAAAGACTACGAGCAAGACTAGTCCGAATGCGATCATTGAGATGGTGTGCATAGGTGCTGTCTCGGAGCTGGGACGTAATGTTCGCTGATTTTATTGACATTCGATTGGGGGTGTCGAGTAAATTTTGAGATCGATGGTTTGTGTTTATGAAGTCGCATTCGTGCGGTTGAGAAGTTACGGAGACGTTTGATGGGTAAGGAACGATTGTTAGCGTTCAGCGATGGCGTGCTGGCGATTATTATTACGATCATGGTGCTGGAACTGAAGGTTCCGCATGGTAGCGATTGGGCGATCCTGGGCAAATTGTTGCCGGTGTTTCTCAGTTATGTGATGAGCTTCGTTTATGTTGGAATCTATTGGAATAACCACCATCATTTGATGCATGCGGCTGGTGGGGTGAACGGGCCAATCTTGTGGGCTAACTTACATCTGCTGTTTTGGTTGTCTCTCTTGCCATTTGCTTCAGGCTGGCTGGGTGAGAACCATTTCGCTCGACAGCCGACAGCGCTCTACGGTTTTATTTTGCTTGCGTGTGCGCTTGCCTACTACGTGTTGCAGCTCACGATCATGAAGTCGCAAGGCAAGGATGGAACACTGGCGCGGGCGCTTGGGACCGACTTCAAGGGTAAGATTTCGCCCGTACTTTATATTGTCGGTGTTTTGATCTCTTTTTTTGCGCCGGTCGTCTCAAATCTCATCTATGCGGGAGTTGCGCTGATGTGGCTAATTCCCGATAGCCGTATTGAGAAGCACGCGCAGCACATCGAGCATCGTCATTGAGCGCATTCTCTAGGTTTAAAATGCAAAACGCCGACGAGATGATCGTCGGCGTTTGTTATTTGGCTATTGGTCTCGATCAGTCGCGACGGGGGCGACGTTCGCCACCACCACCACCGCCGCCGCGACCTCCGCGACCGCCACCGCCTTCACGACGGGGAGGACGCTCGGATGAGTTGCCTTCCATTGGGTCGGGCTCGCCTTCGGCGCGCGGGAGTTCGACGCCAGTGTTTTGATCGATGATTTTCATCGACAGACGGGTTTTCCCGCGATCATCGAAGCCCAGAAGTTTGACGTAAACTTCCTGGCCTTCTTTGACGACTTCGCTTGGATGGTTTGGACGCATCGTCGAGGTCAGCTGCGAGATATGAACAAGGCCATCCTTGGCACCGAAGAAATTCACGAAGGCGCCGAATTCCATGATTTTCACGACCTTGCCTTTGTAGATCTGGCCTACTTCAGCTTCCTGCGTGATGCCCTTAATGCGGGCCATGGCTTTGTCGATCGCTTCCTTGTTGGCGGACGCGATCTTGATGGTGCCGTCGTCTTCGATGTCGATCTTTGCGCCTGACTCTGCGACGATTTCTCGGATGACCGAGCCGCCGGAGCCGATGACTTCACGGATCTTGTCAACCGGGATTTTGATCGTTTCGATGCGTGGTGCGTGCTCGCCAAGTTCTTGGCGGGCGCCGGTCATTGCTTTCGCCATTTCGCCGAGGATGTGTTGGCGGCCATGGTGTGCCTGATCGAGCGCGATGCGCATGATCTCTTCGGTGATGCCGGTGATCTTGATGTCCATCTGCAGAGATGTGACGCCTTTCTCAGTACCAGCCACCTTGAAGTCCATGTCGCCTAAGTGATCTTCGTCACCGAGGATGTCGGAGAGCACCGCGAAGTCGTTGCCTTCCTTGATGAGGCCCATCGCGATACCTGCAACAGGGCGCTTCAAGGGGACGCCGGCATCCATCAATGCAAGCGAGGCACCGCAAACGGTGGCCATCGATGAGGAGCCGTTTGACTCGGTGATTTCCGAGACTACGCGGAGCACGTAAGGGAATTCTTCTGCGGTTGGCAGAAGCGGCCGGAGCGCACGGTAGGCGAGCTTGCCGTGGCCGATTTCGCGGCGACCGGGTGAGCCCATGCGGCCGGTTTCACCGACGGAGTAGGGAGGGAAGTTGTAGTGCAGCAGGAAGCGCTCTTTCTTCGTGCCTTCGAGGCTGTCGATGTATTGTTCATCATCGCCGGTGCCGAGCGTTGCGACCACGAGAGCCTGCGTTTCACCGCGCGTGAAGAGGGCAGAGCCGTGGGTGCGCGGGAGGACGTGCACTTCTGATTGGATCGGGCGGACTGTTTTGAGGTCGCGACCGTCGATCCGGCGTGAGGTGCGGATAATATCGCCGCGGACAACATCTTGCTCGAGTTGTTTGAAGACGCTGCCGAGTTTGACGACTTTAGCGGGTTCAGTGCCCTCTGGCGCCATGGAGGCCATAGCCTTTTTCTTGGCAGCGTCGATGAGGGCGTAACGCTCTTGCTTCTGAGGCTGAGCGAAGGCTTTGCGGAGATCTTCTGCAATCAGCGCACCCATCGCAGCTTTTTCTGCCGAGAGGTCTGGAGGTGTAAAGTTCCATGGTTCCTTGGCGGCTTTTTCAGCCAAGCGAATGATCGCGTCGATAACCGGTTGGAAGCCCTTCTGACCGAAGACAACGGCGTCGAGCATCTGCTTTTCAGACAATTCCTTGGCTTCTGACTCGACCATCATGACGGCGTCAGTCGTGCCAGCGATGACGAGATCGAGATCTGACTTCGGCATTTCGTCGATCATCGGGTTCAGAATGTATTCGCCGTTGATCAGGCCGACGCGGGCACCAGCGATTGGGCCCAAGAATGGGAGGCCCGAGAGTGTAAGGGCTGCTGAAGCTGCGACCATGCCAAGGATGTCTGGATCGTTTTCGAGATCATGGCTGAGGACGGTGACGACGACTTGGACTTCGTGTTTGAAGCCATCCATGAACAGCGGGCGGATCGGACGATCGATCAGGCGCGAGGTCAGGGTTTCTTTTTCGGTCGGACGGCCTTCGCGTTTGAAGTATCCACCAGGGATCTTGCCGGCTGCGTAGGTCTTTTCCTGGTAATTCACGGTGAGGGGGAAGAAGTCGATGCCAGGCTTGGCGCTTTTGGCGCCGACGACGGTCGCGAGAACGCTGGTTTCGCCATACTGGGCGAGGACGGCGGCATCGGCTTGGCGGGCCATGTGGCCAGTTTCGAGTTTCAGTTTGCGTCCGGCCCAGTCGAGCTCTACGCGGTGGATATTAAACATTCGGTTTTCTCTCTTTTCGGTCATCAACGGTCATAGCGGTCATAAGGCGATTTCAGTTTGGCGAAACAGCTTGCCAGTTTGTGTCCGGCGTTGCGTTTGAATGAAACGCGCGGGCGAGAGGCAATGTGCTCGGTTGCAAAAATGAGTTTGCAAGAGCGGGCCGGCTGTTGGAGCGGCCCTTATGTTCGGCTCGCGGGTGCGGGCCAAAAATTGTGTGTCAAAGTCAAAAGGGCCGCTCCTTCTTTGGAAGGTCGGCCCCTTTTGATTCAGAACCGCGAACTTGTCCCGGCTAAAGCTTGTATTAGCGGCGCAGCTCGAGGCGATCAATGATCTTCTGGTAGCGAGGTGCGTCTGACTTCTTGAGATGGTCCAGAAGACTACGGCGCTGGCTTACCATTTTCAGGAGGCCACGACGAGAATGGTTGTCTTTTTTGTGCATCTTGAAGTGATCGGTCAAGCTGTTGATACGCTCGGTCAGAAGCGCGATCTGCACTTCGGGGGAGCCGGTATCATTGGCCTTGTTCGAAAACGATTTGACTATTTCGGCTTTACGTTCAACTGACAGCGACATCGGGATCTCCTTTCAAATGAGATGGATTTGGCTCATCCCACCAAAGGTCTCGCGTGCGTCTGTGTTTTAGAAAACACTGCTTGCGGGATTTGGGGAATTACCTCAAGGCCACGGCCGGGATGTCGTCCAGCCGGGTCAGGTGTGACGCGTTAAGGCGTCAGCGAGGCGGTTTATACACGAATGGGGTGGATTGGCGAGGGGGAATCGGCAAGCATGTTCTTTTTATGTTCTGATTTGACGATGCACTGAACGACTTGTTGTTGGTTGGGCCACGAATCTGGCAGGCGACGCGTTGATGGACCTCATGTGATTGTTTCGGTCACGCTTGCGGGATAGGGCTGGGTGCATGAGCGATATCAAAGAAAAAGCGGCCTTGAGCTCGGTGTTTGCCAGCGCGGGTTTGGCGGTTGCGAAGTTTGTGGCGGCGTTTCTGACGGGCAGTCTTGGGCTATTTTCAGACGCCTTGCACGCGCTGCTTGATGTCGGTGCGACCGTGATGACGTACTTTGCAATTCGGATCAGCGGCAGACCGGCGGATGATACGCATCACTACGGCCATGGCAAAATCGAAGCGGTAGCGGCGCTGATTGAGACCGGTTTGCTGTTTGGGGTGGCGGTCTATGTGGCGGTGACAGCATTTGGGCGGATCAGTGGTGGAGATCACAAGGTTGAGCCGTCGATGATTGCATATGCTGTGCTGATTGGTTCGATCATCGTGGATATTGTGCGGTCCCGGTCGCTGACGAAAATTGCGGAGGAGACCAAAAGCGAGGCGTTGGCTGCGGATGCACTGCATTTTTCGTCGGACTTGGTGAGTTCGGCGTTGGTGTTGGTTGGGTTGGTTTTGACGCAGTTTGGCTACCCTCAAGCTGATGCGTTGGCCGCGATCGGAGTGGCGCTGTTTATCGGTGTGGCTGGGTATCGATTGGGGCGGCGGACGATTGATACGCTGATGGATGCGGTGCCGGCGGGGTTAGCGGATCGCGTGAGGGCCGCCGTTGAGAATGTGCCAGGGGTGGCGAAGGTGGAAGCAGTGCGGCTTCGACCAAACGGGGCGTCGTACTTGGCTGAGGTGGAAGTTGGGGTGGCACGGACGCTGCCGCTCAATCGTGTGGCGCAGATCAAGGCGCGGGTTGCTGACGTGGTGACGGGTACGCTTGGCGATAGTGCGGTTACGGTGGCGACGCATCCGGTGGTGCTCAGCGACGAGACTATTCTAGAGCGGGTGTTGCATGTGGCGTCGGCTAAGCGTCGGCACGTGCATCATGTGATGGTGCAGCGGGTGGGGGAGAAGCTTTCGGTTAGTCTCGATCTCGAGTTGGATGGGCGGATGCCCCTTAAAGATGGACATGCGATTGCGGATGCATTGGAAGTCGCCATTATGGATGAGCTTGGCACCGATGTTGAGGTCGAGACGCACATCGAGCCATTGGACGTGCAGGGCCTAACGGGCGTTGATATTCCGGAGGCACGCGTGCAAGCGATTGCTACGGCGTTGTCGGCGCATGCGAAAGTGACAGGTGCGGTTGATGATATTCATGACGTGCGGGCGCGACTGACGGAGCAGGGGATTGTGGTCAACTACCATTGTCATGTTGATCCAGGGCTATCGATTGTGGTGATGCACTATCACGTCGATAACATTGAGCAGGCGGTGCGCCGCGAGATGCCGGACATCGAGCGGGCGATTGGACACGCGGAGCCGCGGCCAGCGTGACAGGTCGTCGCGGTCGTGAAAATCACCCCGCCAAGGCGGCCTTTATGGCTGTGCGGATTTGGTCGAGGGTTAGGGGTTTGGTGAGGACGGTTTTGAGATTGGGCTTCAGGCTTGAAGCCTTATCAGCGCCATCGGCGTAGGCTGTCATTAGGACGATTTTGATTTTGGGCGCGGCGGCAATGGCTTTGGCGCCGAGCGTCAGGCCATCGATCCCTGGCATATGGACATCACTGACGATGAGATCGAAGGCGCTGGGGGTGGCGAGGAGTAAATCGAGCGCTTCCTGACCATCTTGGGCGATGGCGATTTCATGGCCCTCGGACTGAAGCGCGCGGCGGACGACATCGCGGACGGCTGCGTCATCGTCGGCGAGAAGAATGCGGGCCATATGTGTCGTCCCCCTTGTAAGCGTCGAATCAAACGAAATGGTTGGCCTGATCAATGATCGACAAGACGACCAACATAGGGCAGTTCGCGGAAGCGGTGGGCGGCGTCCATGCCGTAGCCGACAACGAACGCGGTGGGGCAATCAAAGGCCTTGAAGTCTGCTTTGATGCTGGCTGCGCGCGGCACGGGTTTGTCGAGCAGGACGCACGTTGAGACTGAGAGGGCGCCACGGGCTGTCAACAGGTCCTTGGCAAAGGCGAGCGTGCGACCGGACTCTAAAATATCATCGACGATCAAGACGTTGCGACCGGTGACGTCGGTTTCAAGGTCGCGGGCAATGGAGACGGTACCGGTTGAGGACAGGCCTTTTTTGTAGCTGGAGAGGGTCATAAAATCGACCTCGGGCGAGAGGCCGTTGTTGTAAAGGGCGCGGATCAAATCGGCGGCGAAAACGAAGCTACCTTTGAGAATCGCGACCACGAGGAGGCCGTCGAGTTTTTTTGAGGCGATGTCTTTGGCGAGGACGTCGATACGGGTGGCGATCTCGGCGGCCGAATAAACCGGTTCGATGCGTGTTTCGCCGTTGATCTCGCTTGGCATTTCTGATGTTCCTCGGCTTTTTCGTCATTTATTCGCGGTTTTAATCGCGATTTTGCTCAGTCTAGCTGGCTTGATTTCATAACCCAATGGGGCAGGAGGTGAAATGCCCCGGAATAATCAGAGGTTGCGGCGCCACAAATAGGGCCGAATGATTGGTCAATTGATTGGGGACGGAGACGGGCGCACAAAGGGGTTTGTGAGCGATTCGAGGCTGTTGGTCGCCCTGCAGCTCGGTGGCGGTATTCACTGTTTTGGCTCTTTGTTGTTGTCCGACCGATCAAAGTTTTTAAGCGAGACCAGTCTGTACCGTGATTCAACTGCAGAACATTGGTTTGAAATACGACGCGAGCGGCGAAGTGCTGCACGATGTGAACGTGCATTTAAAGCCGGGCTCATTCCACTTTCTTACCGGCCCATCGGGGGCGGGGAAGTCGTCGTTGCTGCGCTTACTGTTTATGTCGATCCATCCGACGCGTGGCGCAATCCGCATGTTCGATCAGGATGTGTCGCGCATTCATCCGGCGAAGCGGGCACTTCTCAGGCGTCGCATTGGCATTGTGTTTCAAGATTTTCGTTTACTTGACCATCTGACGACTTGGGAAAATGTGGCATTGCCGCTTAATGTTTTGGGCAAGCACGTTGACCACTACAAAGAAGACGTGACGGACTTGTTGGAGTGGGTTGGGCTTGGTGATCGCATGCATGCATTTCCGTCAGTGTTATCGGGCGGGGAGAAGCAGCGGGCGGCGATTGCGCGGGCCGTGATTGCGAAGCCAGAACTGCTGCTCGCGGACGAGCCGACGGGCAACGTCGACCCGCAGATGGCGCGGCGCTTGTTGCGTTTATTTATTGAGCTTAATCGGCTTGGGACATCTGTTGTGATTGCGACACATGATCATCAATTGATGCGGCAGTTTAAAGCGCCGCGGATCGAATTGGAGCAGGGTCATGTCAGGCTCGTCTGACTTTGGAGGCGGAGGGGGGCGCGGAGGTGGAGGTAACCGTGGGCGGTTTACGCAACGCGTGCCGCAGCACGACTCTTATCCCGACTTTGATCCACGAACGGGTGAGGCTTGGCCGAGTGACTCTTATACGCAGGACCCACGCACACAAACGCCGCCGACCTTTGAGTTTCAACCATCACCGCTGCGTCCGCGTTGCCAAGCGTCAGCCGACCCTTATGCTGCGGCACTTGATGCTGCGCTTGAGCCCTATGTGACCGAGCCGCCGCAACAACGGACACAAATACCACGGCAATCGCAGCTGCCACCGATGCCGTCGCTTGATCATCGAGATCAGCGACCACCTGAGTTGAGTGCACAGCATCGCGCGACGGTGATTGGCAAAGAGCGGAACCATGCGCCGATTGTTCCGGCTGGATCGGTGACGGGGAAATCGCTGACACTGGTGATTGCGATTATGTGCTTTCTGGCATGCCTTACTGTTGGCGCGGTGTATTTGATGAACCGCTCTGCGTCGGCGTGGATGCGCGACATTTCGAGCGAAGTGACGGTGCAAGTGGAGGCGCGCGAGAAGGTTGACGTTGAGCGACAGGTTCGCGAAGTTTCGCAATATTTGCAGAAGCAGCCGGGTGTGCGCGGCGTGAAGCCGTTGTCCTTTGAAGCGTCAGCAAGTTTGCTCGAGCCATGGCTCGGCAATTCAGATGCGCTGAAATCATTGCCGGTACCGCGTTTGATCGCCATTGAAGTCGATCAGGAGGCGCCGCCTAATTTTACGGCATTGCGGACCCAGCTCGGTCAACAATTCAAAGGTGCCACGCTGGACGATCATCGGCATTGGCAGCAGCAGATCCGCACCGTTGTGCGGTCTTTTGGTCTTGGTGGATTGGCCATTCTTGCGCTTGTTGCGGCTGCTACGATGGCGATTATTATTTCGGCGACGCGCAGTGCATTGGCGGCCAATCGCGAGATCGTGGAGGTGCTGCATTTTGTGGGTGCGACCGATAAGTTCATTGCGCGGGAGTTCGAAAAGCATTTCTTGCGACTCGGCGTTAAGGCTGGCGTTTTTGGTGCGGTTTTGGCGGCGCTGACGTTCCTGCTGTTGCCGTTCGTCATGGAGTTGCTCGGCGGGGGAACGGTTACGCTCACGGAATTGCAGCGGATGATCGGCGCGGGCGCGCTGGACGCCATGGGGTACGGATTTTTGGCGCTCTCGGTCGTGGTGATTGCGGCGATCTGTATGCTGACTTCGCGGATCGGTGTCTATCGCATCTTGCATAGTCAGCATTGAACAGGACGGTGTTGTGGAGTGTGATGAGCAGGGATCGCTTGATTGTTGCATGGGTTGCGTTCTCGCCATGAAGTTGTGGGCGCTGTGTTGCCAAAGCGCTTGCGTGCGGTTCACGACTTAATTTTCTGCCTATTCTTACCCGTGAGCGTCGAGCAATTCGGGATTCAGGTTGATTGTGCTTGACGTGGGCTGGTTGCAGGACCGACGTTTGTTTGTGTCAGACCGGTGCGTTTGAGGGTTGCAATTGAGACGTTGGTTACGAGCTTTGGTGGTTCTGACAGGCGCGGCGAGCGTTGTGTTCGTGGTGGGTTTTGTCGTGTTCGCATATGCGATTTGGACCGCTCGTCCGGGACCTATCAATGACGTGGATGGGATCGTTGTGTTGACGGGGGGGGAGAAGCGCATTCAAGAGGGTATGCGTCTTTTTGCGCTGGGTGGTGTTCGACGCATCCTCATTTCTGGGGTCAATCGGTCGACCACGCGCGACGACGTGAAACGGCTAAGTACTATCAATCCGGTCTTGTTTGATTGCTGTGTCGATATTGGTTACGAGGCGCTGGATACAATCGGTAATGCTGAAGAGACAAAACTCTGGGCGGAGACGTGGCATTTCAAACGATTGGTGGTGGTGACGTCGCATTATCATATGCCGCGCAGTATGCTTGAGTTTGCGCGCACTATGCCGACGGGGACACAGCTCATTGGTCACCCGGTCGTATCGCGACATGCGCAATCGGTTGGGTGGTGGTTTTCACTGGGTGCTGCACGATTGATGTTGAGTGAGTATGTTAAAGTTTTACCGGCTGCAGGGCGATGGGCGTTGGGATTGGTGCTCGGGCCTGTGGGGGCGGCGACCGCCGGAATTGATGTACCTGAGTCACCGACGCAAGTGCCTGCATCGTTTGTGGCTCCGCCTCGAATTTCTAAATTGCAATAACTCATTGGCCACCGCTCTGTTTTGATTTCCCGGAGCTTCGAAGGGTTGCGGGATGCTCTCCTTAATTGGGAACTAAAATCGCTTCACAGTTGGAGTTCTGGCGTTTATCGCTGTTGGTGTCTCTTTTCCACCCTTCCATCCTGCTTGATGCCGATGATCCGTTCCATTCTTTATGCAATCACCTTCTATTTGCTGACGGTCGCGATGTTGATCGGTGGGCTATGGTTGTTGCTGGCTCCGCGATCGTGGGCGATGGCGGGATTGAAGTTGCATGGGCGCATTGCTACGTGGTTGCTACGGGTCGTTTGTGGCACGCGAATTGAGGTGCGAGGTCGTGAACGTCTGCCCAAAGCACCATATCTAGTCGTGGCAAAGCATCAGTCCGCTTGGGATACGTTTGCGCTTGTGCCGCTGTTTGATGATGTCGCGATTGTACTTAAGGATGAGCTCAAGTGGATTCCGATTTACGGGTGGTTTTGCGTCAAGTTTGAGCACATTCTGGTCAAGCGTGATCGTGCGGCGGTGGCGCTTAAAGCGTTGGTGGCGGACGGTCGAGCGCGGGCGACGTGCGGACGTGAAATTTTGATTTTTCCTGAAGGTACGCGACGGGCTCCGGGTGCGCCACCGGACTATAAACCGGGGTATGTCGCTCTTTATGAAGGGTTGCAGGTGCCGTGTGTTCCATTGGCACTCAATTCAGGGCTCTATTGGCCACGTCGGTCGTTGCGTCGGTATCCTGGAACAATTGTTGTCGAGTTTTTGGAGCCCTTACCGGCTGGACAGTCGCGTGCGCTGTTTCGGCGTGATGTTGAAGCACGAATTGAAGCGGCGTCGGCGCGTCTCATGGCTGAGGCGTTGGCTGGGCCACTGCCGCCGCCGTTCGTTGCAGTGGTAGCAGCCGCGCCTATCAGGTCAGGTCCATAAAGAGACTTTAACAAGAACATAAACGGAACATTTCTTGACTATGCGGAGGGCATGCTCTATATTGATGTGAGTGTTTTGCGTTAGGTGCTCTTGTGACCAGTGCTCGGTTTTTGCCTGAAGATATGGTGCGATGGCCAAAGATTTCGAGAGAGATCTGGGCGCAGAAGTATCAACTTAGGCGCGCCGATGGGACGGTCATTGATCAGACTTGGGATCAGACGGTTGCGCGCGTTGCACGTGCAGCGGCATCGGTCGAGCATTCTGATCAAAAGCGGCGCTGGGAAAACGCCTTTAGAGATGTGCTGCAATCGATGGCTTTTATACCCGGCGGTCGCATTTTGGCAGGCGCTGGTGCCGACCGGGCGGTGACGTTGTTCAATTGCTATGTCATGGGGCGCATTGACGACGATCTTGGGGCGATTTTTGAGAACGTGAAGGAAGCCGCGCTGACGCTGCAGATGGGAGGCGGGATCGGACAGGACTTCTCAACACTCAGACCAAAAGGCGCGCTGGTCAACAGTCTTGGTGCTGATGCGTCGGGGCCAGTGTCGTTTATGGACGTGTGGGACGCCATGTGCCGAACCATTATGTCGGCGGGTGCGCGACGGGGCGCGATGATGGCGACATTGCGTTGCGACCATCCGGATATTGAGACCTTCATCGAAGCCAAGCGTGAGGCTGGGAGGCTGCGAAATTTCAATCTTTCAGTGTTGGTTACGGATGCATTTGTTCATGCCATTCGGGCGGGGCAACCGTGGCCGTTGGCGTTTAATGGTGAAGTTGTCAGAACGGTCGATGCCCGCGCGTTGTGGGAAAAATTGATGCGGGCGTCTTATGACGTCGCCGAGCCCGGCGTCGTGTTTATTGATCGGATTAATAAGCGAAACAACCTTAGTTATGCGGAGACCATTGCGGCGACCAATCCTTGCGGCGAGCAACCGCTGCCGGCGTATGGAGCATGTCTACTCGGTGCAATTAATCTGACGGCTTTTGTGCCGTCATCGAAGGATGGTGCCGCGCAATTCGATGTGGCGCGGCTTGAAGCAACGGTAGCAATCGCGGTTCGTTTTCTGGACAACGTGATTGATGTGTCGACGTATCCATTGGAGGCACAGAAACGCGAAGCATTTGCTAAGCGCCGTATCGGTCTTGGAGTGACGGGGCTTGCGGATGCCTTGATTATGCTGGGCGTGCGCTATGGATCGAGCGAAGCGCAGCGGCTGGTCGGCGATTGGCTGGGGGTGATTAAGTGTGTGGCTTACGCGACAAGTGCCGATTTGGCCGTAGAAAAGGGCGCATTCCCATTGTCGAATGCGAAGCTTCTGCTTGAGCGTCCAAATATCGCAACGCTTCCTGATGCGATCAAAAACAAGATCGTGGTGAGCGGATTGCGTAACGGTTGTTTGACGACGATTGCGCCGACGGGGACGACATCATTGTTGGCTGGAAATATATCGAGTGGGATTGAGCCCGTTTTTGCTTGGCGCACGAAGCGTCGTGTGCTTGGCGGGGATGGTACGCCGCATTTTGAGCAGGTGGAAGATTTTGCTTATCGGCAGTTTCGTGCGGCGGCTGGTGAGGCTTCGCCTTTGCCTGAGGCTTTTGTGACGGCGGAGACGTTGACGCCGAATGATCATTTGCTCATGCAGGCGGCGGCTCAACCCCATATCGATAGCGCCATTTCAAAGACAATCAATGTGCCTCAATCACTCACGTTTGATGCTTTCCAGTCGATTTATCTCGATGCATTTGATCTTGGTCTTAAGGGGTGCACGACATACCGAACCAACGCCGTGACTGGCGCGGTCTTGACGGTTGATGATGCTCCCATTTCGATGTCTCCAGAGCCTGGGAGATCCGTTGATCCTGCTGATGATCGTGACGGACGCCGCACAATTGTTCGACGCGATGGGAGTGCAGCTGCCAGTGCTGAAGCTAACGCCGTGGCGCCACCGCGATTGGTTGTACCGCACATGCTGGATCATGTTGGCGAACGCCGCTCACGGGAAGGAGCGGTTGTTTACATGGCGAAACCGGTCGAGCGGGATCAAGTTTTGAGCGGTTTTACTTATAAGCTTCGGTGGCCACGTAGCGAGCATGCGATCTATATTACCATCAACGATGTCGCAATTGATGGGCATCTGAAGCCGTTTGAAATTTTTATCAATTCGAAAAACCTCGAGCATTACGCTTGGACGGTTGCACTCACGCGGATGATCAGTGCGGTGTTTCGTCGAGGCGGTGACGTTTCATTCGTTGTGGAAGAGCTCAAAGCCGTGTTCGATCCTCAAGGTGGTGCCTGGATTGATGGGCGGTATGTGCCAAGCCTCTTAGCTGCAATCGGCGACGTCATTGAAAAGCATTTGAACCGGTTGGATAAGACGTATCGTGGTGCCGAAGTACTGCCGCAACATGCATTGAATTTGGATGTGACGGGTAGCGATGTACGGAAACCAGTATCGGGGACTGGTTTTGATAAACGTCGAACTGATGTTGGTGTTGGCGGCGTAGGCTGGAGCGAGCCTCAATTGGATAAAACGGGCGACCGTGGTTCTGGCTCAGCGCGTCTTGCTGCGACAGAGTCGGGCGCAAGTCGATCATTTCAATCGAATGCTGACACGCCGATGGGACGGACGTGTCCCAAATGTAGTCGACCAACGTATCATCGGTATGGTGGATGCTGGAGTTGCGATACGTGTCATTTTTCGCAATGTGAGTGAGATTGCTTGTCCGGATGCATATGGGGTGAGTGCTTGCAACGCACGTAAAGCTGTTGGATGTTCAAGTTTGTCGCATGGACGGTCGCGTTTTTGTGTCTTCGTTCTGGACGCTGGACGCTGGACGCTGGACGCTGGACGCTGGACGCTGGGCGGAGACGAGTATTTAAATCCGATGGCGGGTGATTTCGATGCCGACTGAACTGCAGCGTGGCATGATGTCGGGTTTTTCGATGCGGACTCGAATGTCACGGATTCGTTGATCTTTCAGGCCCATTTCGGCGATGCGTTCGGCAAGGGTTTCGATCAATTTGAAATGACCGGACTGGGTGATAGCCTCGGTGGCGCGTGCAAGTTCGCTGTAATCGACAACGTCGGAAAGGCGCTCGCTTTTGCCGTCGTAGGTATCGTCGACGTTGAGCTCGAGTGAGATGATTACGCGTTGCTCGTAGCGATGCTCAATTTCGAAGACTCCGACGCTCGCCAGAATTTCGAGGTTGGTGATGAAGATGCGACGCGGTGGTTTTGCGTGCTGTGGTGACGGAGTCGCGCTTCGACGTGCGTCATGAGCGATGTCTTGCGAGGGCTTTGGATCGCTGCTTGAGGTTGGGCTGGGGAGTGGTTCTTTGGACATAATGGCTTTCGCTGCGGCTTTGAGTTGATTTCATTAAGTCGCCGTGAGTGCAACGCGCTGTGTCGGAGACGTTTAGATTTGGCATGCGACGGGTGACTTGTTGCAATCCTGGGAATTATCGGATGATCGAGTTTGTCGTTTATCCGCGTCCATCGCCAACGTCGGGGGTGGCCCATGCTAAATGCTGGCCGCCATCGAGTGCTATCATCTGCCCGGTCATGGCAGGAGCATCAAGAATGAAGCGAACGGCTGCGGCGATCTCTTCGGGTGTGGTGCCGCGCCCTAGGAGGGTCGATTTTGCTTGGATCTCGAAATCTGAGGCGGCCTGATGGATGCTTTTTAGTGCGGGGCCAGGCCCGATGGCATTGACGCGGATGCGAGGTGCTAAGGCTTGCGCGAGTGTCTGCGTGACAGCCCAGAGCCCTGCTTTCGATGCGGCGTAAGAGAAAAAGTGCGGCGTAGGTTTCCAGACACGTTGGTCGATAATGTTGATGACATTACCTGCGACGCCGGATGGTAGGTTTTCGGCCATGGCCTTGGCTAGGAAGACGGGTGCCTTTAAATTTATAGCCATGTGCCGGTCCCACAAGTCTTCACCCAGGGTTGCAACATCATCGTAGAGAAAAAGAGATGCATTGTTGATCAGGCAGGTCATAGGGCCAAAGCGCTGCATCACTTCGTCGACCATGCGTTTCACTGCGGTGTGATTGGCTAGGTCGGCGATGACGGCGGCTGCGGCTCCGCCTGATGCCTTGATCTCATCTACAGCAGCGGCTGCGTCGGCTTTGGACGTGTGGGCGTGGACGGCGACTTGCCAACCTCGACGTCCAAAATCGAGCGCTAAGGCGCGTCCTATTCGTCGGGCAGAGCCGGTGACGAGTACGGTTGGCTTGATAGGTGTGGTCATGCTGATTTGGGCGCTCAATTCTGGGGCTAGTTTCAGCTCTCTGCCATCGTCAACGGCGTGCAGTGCGCAAGGTTCGTTGGGCTTAGTTTACAGCTTTTGCTCACGGCGGCGGAACTATCTCCGTTAGTTGACTGATTTTGCGGTCGCTGAAGGCGCGCGGAAATGCACAATTGATTGGCAATGTTTGCCTAGTTTTGAATCAATAAGCCTGATAAAAACTCAATAAATCAATGACTTGTTGTTAAATTGTCACGTGAGATAAAGAACCGTGAGCGCCCGTTTCGATTGAGTTTGCTGGATGGATTGTTCGATTCAATAAAGAGGTTAAGCGGTTGATGCGAATCGATCCGTCGCGAATTTCGGGTGAAGCGCCGCTGGCGCATTGGGGGACAGATGACACGCATGGGACGGATTTTTTCGGCAGCGATGGTGGTTGCTGGTGGGCTGATCGCTGGTGGGGCCGCGCAAGCGCAGGAAAAGCGCGAGCTTGCGTATTCGTTCAACCTCGGGATCACGAGCGATTATATTTTCCGTGGCGTGTCGCAGACGGCGCGCCATCCAACGGGTCAAGCCGGTCTTGATCTGACGTATGGTACGTTCTACGCGGGCTTGTGGGCATCGGGCTTGGATTTTGGTCAGAACTTCGCCGGTCGTAACATCGCCAATGCTGAACTCGATCTTTACATGGGCTTCAAGCCAGTCGTCGGCCCGATCACCTTTGACCTTGGCGCCATCTACTACACATATCCTGGTGCGAAAGATAACAGTCTGCTGTCGTTTGCCGATAAGGAACTCAATTATCTCGAGTTGAAGGCTGGAGCGAGCGGATCGCCTTGGAAAAACGGCACTGTCGGCGCTACTGTATATTTCTCGCCAGACTACACTAACAGCACGGGTAAAACCTGGACGCTGGAAGGTACAGTCGCGCATGAATTGCCAAAGTTTGGTGCGGTTACGCCAACAGTTAGCGCGCTCATTGGATACCAGAAAAGTGACGATGCGCGGTACAAAACATTCATTGCTAACGGCTCTAGCGATTATGTCTATTGGAACGCTGGTTTGACGCTTGGGCTTGAGAAATTCTCGCTCGATCTGCGCTACTGGGACACCAACATTTCGAATGTCGGCGCGTTCTGCACCGGGCAGACGTTCCAGTGCGATGGCCGCTTCATGGGTACGTTGAAGTTCACGTACTGAGATTGATCGTGCAGACTTGAAATGAAAACGGGGCCGACATGGCCCCGTTTTTTTATTGTCTAACGGGTGTTACTCGCCGTCGCTGCTGCTGTCGCCGCCGAATACACTATCTGAGCTGCCTGTGCCCCAGCTCCAACCGGAAAAGCTTGAACCGCCTGTGGCGACGCTGCCTGCGGCAGACGCCATCATGCGGCCTGCGAGGCGGGAGAAGGGTAGGCTTTGCAGCCAGATTTTTCCGGGGCCGCGGAGTTGAGCGAAAAAGAAGCCTTCACCACCGAAGACCATCGATTTGATGGAGCCTGCTCGGACGATGTCAAAATCCACGGTTGGTGCCATAGCGGCGAGGCAACCGGGATCGACGTGGAGTACTTCGCCGGCCGCTAGTTCGCGCTCTACGATGGTTCCGCCTGCATGGATGAAGACCCAGCCGTCGCCTTCCAGGCGTTGCATGACGAAGCCTTGACCGCCGAATAATCCGGCGCCGATTTTGCGTTGGAAATGGATGCCAATGGAGACGCCTTTGGCGGCGCAGAGAAAGGCGTCGCGTTGCGCAATCATGGTGCCGCCGATGTCGGCCAGATGAAACGGGATGATGGTGCCGGGATAGGGGGCGGCGAAGGCAACGCGGGCCTTGCCGGGACCTTCGTTGGAAAAGACAGTCATGAAAAGGCTTTCGCCGGTGATGAGGCGTTTGCCGGCGCTGGCGATTTTGCCGAAGAAGCCGGTATCGGGTTTCGAGCCGTCACCGAAGACTGTGTCCATGTGGACGCCAGCGGGTTTGAACATCATAGAACCAGCTTCGGCGATGGCACTCTCGTTGGGATCAAGTTCGATTTCTACGAACTGCATTTCAGCGCCCTTGATTTCGTATTCAATGTCGTCGGCGGCGCTTGAGCGACGACCTGCAGGCTTGAGGATGCTGGGGACGGAACCGGTCATGAGAAATGTCCTCGATGGCTTTGGGGGCGCAATCTTTTACGTCTTTGATGCGAGTAGGGATGCCAAACTCACGCGAGGTGCGCGAGGCTATCGCGACTGTAGGGTTTGAATTCTGACATGCGGCCGTCGCGGAGTTTGGTAGCCCATTCGGGATCGGCGATTAGCATACGGCCGACGCCGGCGAGGTCGACTTCGTCGTCGTTGATCATGGTCATGAGGCGATCAAGGTGCACGGATTCAACGCCTGCGCTTTTGGCGCCGAAGGTTTGCAGGAAGTCGGTGTCGAGGCCAATGGATCCGACTGTAATGACGGGTTTCCCCGTAATCTTTTTGGTCCAGCCTGCAAGGTTCATGGTACTGCCGTCGAATTCAGGTTCCCAGAAGCGGCGGTTGGAGGCGTGGAAAATGTCAACGCCGGCGTCGGTTAGAGGGGCGAGAATGGTGCTCAGTTCGGCAGGGGTAGTGGCGAGTTTGGCTTCGTACTGTTGTTGTTTCCATTGGGAGAAACGGAGTGCGATGGGGAAGCTATCGCTAGTCGCACGGCGGCAGGCTTTGACGATTTCTGCTGCAAAATGCATGCGCCTGATGGCATCGCCACCCCAGGCGTCGGTGCGGATGTTGGTGCCGTCCCAGAAGAATTGATCGATCAGGTAGCCGTGGGCGCCATGGATTTCAATGCCGTCGAAGCCAATGCGGTGGGCGCTTGCGGCTGCAGTTGCGAAGGCTGAGATGACGTCGGCGATTTCGCTGTCGGTCATGGGATCGGTGACTTGCTTGCCGGGACGAAAGAGACCGGAGGCTGAAACGGGTTTGGCGTCTGGGTTTGGATGTTGGCCCGCGCGGCGGACGGCACCCACATGCCAAAGTTGGGGCATGATTTTCCCACCAGCTGCGTGGACTTCTTGGGCGACACGTTTCCAGCCTGCGAGAGCGGCTTCGCCATAAAAATGTGGGACGTCGGGATCGTTAGCGGCGGCGGCATGAGGGACAGCTGTGCCTTCGGTGATGATTAGGCCGACGGCGTTCTCAGCGCGGCGACGGTAGTAGGTGGCCACATCAGGGCCCGGGACGCCGCCGGGTGATTTGGACCGAGTCATGGGCGCCATAACAATGCGTGACTTAAGTGTGAGGTTGCCGTGTTGCCAAGGCTTAAAGAGTGGGCTGAAGTTGGTGCTCATGATGCTCGCTGATGCTGGGGGTGTTGGTGGGGTGATTGTTTTCTTCGACGCAGATTGCGGTTTTTCGAATGAAAGTCGAGAGTGGTGGCAGATGCGCGTGTGTGCGGGTGCGTGACAGGCGACGGGCGCAGGGGCATTCTTGGCGTGAATTCGTCTTGACGATTGGCGGGACGGTATTGTTATAGTCCATAACGGTTGTTGGGTTGGTTGAAGCGCCGCAAGAAGCGTTTGCCGGTCTGGCTTCGAGGCATGTTCCGTATCGGGTTGGTTCTGCCCATCGGGCGTGGCAAGAACGGTCATTCAAGGGAGAGACGCATGACTTCTAAATCGGAAACGACATCTGGCGCTGTTTCGCGTCGGCGATTGATCAAAGGCGCTGGTCTGGCAGCAGCGGGTTCGGCGCTTGCAGCGCCTGCTATTGCTCAGGGTAATCCGGAAGTTAAGTGGCGCATGCCGATGTTCGTGCCGAAGACCGTCGAAAGCGTCATGGATTCGGCTAATGATATTGTGCGCCGCGTCTCTGATTTGACGGACGGAAAATTTCAGATTCAGCAGTTTGGCGCGGGCGAAATTGTACCTGGTGGTCCTGCGGTTTTAAACGCTGCCGAGGAAGGCACGGTTGAGTGCGGCTTCACGCTCTCCTATTATTCATTCGGTAAAGATCCTGCCTATGCGTTTGGATCGACACTGCCATTTGGTCCGACGCTGCGTGGACACTATGCTTGGTTGTTCAAGAATGGTGGCATGGAACTGCTGAATGAATTCTATGAATCAAAGGGTACGCATGCGATTCCTTGCGGCAACTCGACCATGCAGATGGGCGGGTTCTATCGTAAAGAGATTAAAACACTTGAGGACCTCAAAGGTTTGAAGATGCGCATACCGGGCCTTGGTGGCTTGGTGATGTCGAAGCTCGGCGTTATTCCGCAACAAATCAGCCCGGGTGATATTTATTCGTCGCTTGAACGCGGCACGATTGACGCGGCGGAGTGGGCTGCGCCCTACGACGATTTCAAATTTGGCTTCCATAAAGTCGCGCCATTCTACTATGCGCCGGGTTGGTGGGAACCGCAGGCGACCATCTGGTTGCACGTCAACAAGAAGAAATGGGATGAGCTGCCGAAGAACTACAAGGCAGTACTGGAAGCGGCGTGTATTGCGACCTGTACGACGCACAACGCTAAAAGCGATGTGCTGAACTCGGGAGGATTGCGGTCGCTTATTGCTGCGGGGACGCAGCTGCGTTACTTCAGTAAAGAGATCATGGATGCCAGCTATGATGCGGCGTTCAAGACGTTTGATGAGATGGGTACGAAGAGCCCGGCGTGGGCCAAAATTTATCCAGCATGGAAGAAGCACATTGATGAGAATGAGCTGTATTATCGTGTCGGCGATAATACGTATGAAAATTATATCTATGGTCGCCGCGTCAAGGGTTAAGGCGCTTTGAGTTCTAAATGATTGAGGCAGCGCCCGTGAATTGGCGCTGCCTTTTTAGTTGGTGGGCGGGTGTCGTTTGCAGAGTGCTCTATTGTTGGGTTAAGAGACAGCGAGTTTTTCAATCGAGGTAACACCATGGCGCAGCCGTCATCACCTAAAGCATTCCCAGTCTCGTGGGATCAGTTTCATCGGGATGCGCGGGCGATGGCGTGGCGATTGGCCGAGAAGGGACCGTTTGAGGCGATTGTTTGTATCACGCGAGGCGGACTGGTGCCCGCGGCGATTGTGGCGCGCGAACTTGGCACGCGATTGATTGAGACTGTCGGGGTGGCGAGCTATCACGACTATGACAGTCAGGGTGAGCTTAGAGTTATTAAAGATATTGCGCCGCGCATCATGGCGATCGGGGACGGCAAGGGAAAAGGCGTGCTTGTCGTTGATGATCTGACGGATACGGGGAAGACCGCCAAAGTTGTGCGCGAGATGTTGCCGAACGCGCATTTTGCAACGGTCTATGCAAAGCCGCAGGGTGTGCCGTTGGTCGATACATTCGTGACAGAGGTTAGCCAAGATACGTGGATTTATTTTCCATGGGATCTCGATCTTAAATACGCCGAGCCGATCTCGAAGGAGACGCGAGGTTAAGGTTATAGTGTGTGACGGCGTTGCGTGCTGACTGGACAATAGGGGCAGAGCACGTCACTCTTGGGGCAATCAATGAGCGGGCAGCAAGCCCGTCTGGTCCCAGGAGGATACTTTGAAACGACGCTTAGCACTTGCTTTGGCCGCCGGCGTGGTGGCGTCTTTGGCGGCACCTTTTGCCGCTCTTGCTCAGACCTATCCGACAAAACCGATTACGCTGATTGTGCCCTGGCCTGCGGGTGGGTCTAGTGACATTACAATGCGGGCGATTGCGGATGCAGCGTCTAAGACGCTCGGGCAACCGGTTGTGATCGACAATAAGCCTGGTGCATCTGGTACGTTGGGGCCTGCTACGATGGCTGCGACGGGGAAGCCTGATGGCTATCTGCTGACGCAAATTCCGATCAGCGTTATGCGTATTCCGTTCATGCAGAAAACGTCTTTCGATACGCTCAAAGACTTTACGTATATTGCGCAGCTCACGGGCTATACGTTCGGGATTACAACAAAGTCGGATGGGCCTTTCAAGACTTGGGCGGATGCTGTGAAGTTTGCCAAAGAAAACCCGGGCAAGCTGACTTATGGGACGCCAGGTGCGGGAACATCTCTGCATATCGGCATGGAAATGATTGCAGCCAAAGAAGGCATCAAGCTGACGCAGGTTCCGTTCAAGGGTGGTGCGGAGACCAATGCGGCAGTGCTTGGTGGTCATACGATGCTGCAAGCGGATTCATCGGGGTGGAAACCACTTGTCGATGCTGGGCAGTTGCGGTTGCTTGCTATTTGGACGGCAGAGCGGAGCACGACGTGGAAAGATGCGCCGACGTTGAAAGAGCTTGGGTATCCGTTTGTGTTTGATAGCCCGTTTGGTGTTGCTGGTCCCAAGGGTATGGATCCGGCGATTGTGAAAGTGTTGTCGGCTGCATTTAAGAAAGCGTTGGAAGATCCCGGTGTGATTGCGACACTCAAGAAGTACGACATGTTCCCACGCTATCTCGATACTGCCGAGTATCAGAAAGTTGTGGTTGATATGGTTCGCGACGAAGGCAAAGCTATTACCGATCTCGGTTTGGCGAAAAAAGAGTGATGGTGTTTCCAATTGCAACTTGGTGATTGCATCGCCGCCAGCTCAAACTGGCGGCGATGGCGTTTCATGCGCTTAGTGGGGGCTTAGATGTTGCGGAAAGCCGATTTCTGGAGCGGCGTGTTTTGGTTGATAGTGGCGTTGTTCATCGTTTGGCAGGGTAAGCTTTTGGGGCTCGGTAAGCTTAGTGATCCGGGTTCTGGGTTTGCAGTGTTTTGGATTGGCGTTCTTTTGGTTTTGTTTTCGGTGTCGGTGATTGTGAGCGCGGCGCGCGGGCAGCATGGGCCGATCTTGGCGCGGCTCTGGGATGATGCGCGCTGGGGGCGTGTGTTGGCAGTTGTTGCGCTCCTCATTGGATATGGCGCTGTGTTTGAATGGGTTGGATTTGTCGTATCGACGATCGTGCTTTTGCTGGTGTTGATGCTGGCGGTGGATCGTGTGCGACCCTGGTTGGCTGTGACGATTGCGGTCAGTGCGCCGCTTATTATCTGGTTCGCAATGACAAAGTGGCTCAAGATCCAGATGCCTGCTGGTTTCCTTTCGTTGATGACGGGCTGAGGTCGCACGATGGATGTTCTTTCAAGCCTGGGTTTTGGATTTTCGGTGGCGTTGCAGCCGACTAATCTGCTGGCTTGTTTTTTTGGTGTGTTTATTGGGACGTTGGTTGGTGTGCTACCGGGCATTGGACCGGTTTCCGCGATGGCGCTGCTGTTGCCGGTGACCTTATCGGGCACGCCGGAAGCGGGCATCATTATGATGTCTGGGATTTATTACGGGTCGATGTATGGCGGGTCGACCACGTCGATCCTGGTCAATATTCCGGGCGAAGCGGCGAGTGTGGTGACCTGTCTCGACGGGCATGAAATGGCGAAGCGTGGGCGAGCGGGCCCCGCACTTGGGATGGCTGCGCTATCGTCGTTTGCTGCTGGAACGATGTCGATCATTTTGCTGATGCTGGTGGCGCCGTCTCTGGCGCGGGTGGCAGTTGCATTTGGGCCACCTGAGTATTTCAGCCTAATGGTGCTCGGGCTCACGGTGCTCAGCTTTCTGACGCAGGGGTCGATGGCGAAGGCCATGATTATGGCCTGCATCGGCGTGGTGCTGGGGCTTATTGGGATTGATGGGATCACGGGCACGCCGCGTCTGGCGTTTGATCGATTGGAATTGCTTGATGGGATTGGACTTGTGCCTGTGGTGATGGGGCTTTTTGGCATTGCTGAAATTCTGGCAAACTTAGAGAAACAGGTGGAGCGCGATATTATTGCGTCACGGATTGGGAGTTTGTGGCCGTCGTCGCAGGATTGGGTGAGGAGTCGATGGGCGATTGTGCGGGGAACGATCCTCGGTTTTTTTCTGGGCATTCTGCCGGGCGGCGGGGCGGTCATTTCATCGTTTGCGTCCTATGCGATTGAGCGGAAATTTTCGAAGTATCCAGAGGAATTTGGCAAAGGTGCAATTGAGGGCGTAGCTGGGCCCGAAGCCGCGAATAACGCGGCGGCGGGTGGCGCTTTTATTCCGCTGATGACGCTTGGCATTCCACCCAATGTGGTGATGGCGTTGCTTTTGGGCGCGTTCATTGTGCATGGATTGCAGCCGGGGCCGTTGATGATGACGACAAGCCCAGGCGTTTTCTGGGGCATTGTTGCGAGTATGTACATTGGCAATGTGATGCTGCTTATTCTCAATATGCCGTTGGTTGGATTGTGGGTTCAAGTGCTGCGAGTGCCGTATAACATTCTGTTTCCGTTGATTGTGATGTTCTGCATCGTCGGCGTGTTCGCGTCGGGCAATTCGGTGTTCGATATTTTGGTGATGATCGGCTTCGGAGTGTTTGGATATTTGTGTCGGAAGTTTGGGTATGAGCCGGCCCCGATGGTGTTGGCGTTCGTGTTGGGCCCGATGCTGGAGAACAATCTCAGGAAGTCACTCATCTTGAGCCAAGGCGAATTCAGCGTGTTTGTGACGCGGCCGATTTCAGCGACGTGTCTTGTGCTGGCGGCAATGATCTTGATTGCGGTGCTGATGCCATCGCTGTCCAAAAAGCGCGAGGTTATTGCGCAAGATCAAAGCTAAGGCGCATTTAGAGTTTGTTATGCCAACTGTTGTGGCTCGGCGTATTGGGGTTGTTTTGGCAGACGGGACAAACGGGCTCGACAGCGTCTGTGATTGTGGGGGCAGTGGGTACCGGACTGCCGCATGACCGGCAGAGCGAATAAGAGCCGGGTTGGAGTTTATGATCGACGCTGACGCGCTCGTCGAAAACGAAACATTCGCCCTGCCAAAGTGATTGGTCTTGGGGGACGCGCTCGAGGTAGTTCAGAATGCCTCCGTCGAGGTGATACACTTCATCAAAGCCGCGTTGGCGCATGAACGCCGTGGCCTTTTCACAGCGAATGCCGCCGGTGCAGAACATGGCAACCTTGCGATGGCGGGCGGGATCGAGGCTGGCGTCGACGTAGGCTGGGAACTGGCGGAAGGAGCGGGTGTGGGGGTTTTCAGCGCGCGCAAAGGTTCCAAGTGCGAATTCGTAGTCGTTGCGGGTGTCGACAACGATCACATCGGGATCTGAGATGAGTGCATTCCAATCTTCGGGCGCAACGTAGACACCTGCGTTTTTGTTTGGATCGGCTTCGGGGACGCCGAAGGTGACGATCTCGGATTTGATTTTGATTTTGAAGTGGGCGAAAGGTTGATGCTCGGCGGTTGAGGATTTGACGACGAGATTGGCGAGTGCGGGCTCGGAGCGGATTTCGGCGAGCATGGCGGCCATGGCGTTGTGACTGCCGGCGATGGTGCTGTTGATGCCTTCTTGAGCAAGCAAGATTGTACCGACGATGCCGAGGGCGTTGCCGCGCTCGACCAAGCGCTCGCGTCGTTCGGGTAAATTGTCGAGTGACGCGAATTTATAGAAGGCGGAGACGGTCCATGACATGGGGCGTATTCTTATTATTGATTGATCAGACGCGGTGGTTCGGCAATTAGCCGCGCGTTGTTTTGGCTTTCTCGAATAATGGCATCACTTCCGGTAAGTGCTTTTGGATTGTGTCGATGCGGGTTGCGCCTGACGGGTGGGTCGAGAGCCATTGGGGGGGCGCACCTTTGTTGGCTTTGCTCATCTTTTCCCACAGCGTGATGCCGGAGCGCGGATCGTAACCGGCGCGAGCCGCGAGTTCCATACCGATCAAGTCGGCCTCCGTTTCGTCGTTACGGGAGAATTTTAGGTTGGCCAAGCTGCCGGCGCCAGCGCCGACGAGGTCGCCGAGTTGGCCGAAGACGAGGCCTGCAAGTACGCGGCCGGCGTTCAACGCCATGCCTTTGCCTGCGCGTTCGCGGGCGTGCTCCCATAGGGCGTGACCAATTTCGTGGCCCATAACCATGGCGACTTCATCGTCGGTCAATTGTAACTTTTCGAGGATGCCGGCGAAGAAGGCGATTTTTCCGCCGGGCATGCAGAAGGCGTTGATCTGCGGGCTGTTGAGCAGATTGACTTCCCACTTCCAATCTTTTGCGCGTTCGTTGAAGCGGTTGGCATGGGGGAGAAGATCGCGCGCGATTTTGCGCAAGCGGATGACTTGGGGATGGTTGGCGTCGAGGAGGGCGCGCTTTTGGAAGGCTTGGCGCGTCATTTGCTCGTATTGGAGGCCTGCCTGCTGCTCGATGGTTTCGGCGGAAACGACCTTGCGGAAAATAGATTTTCCGGAGACTTTGACGCCGCCGTCTTGAGCAATGACAATCGGCGCGAGGGCTGGGGCGATGGTAACGGCAAGCGCCACGGTTGCGGCTAGGCCGCTGGCTTTCAGGAACTTAGAATTGAGCCGCATGACATCTCCTTCGCAATCCGACCGTGTTGCCCTTGCGTAGGGTAACCAGGCTTTGTGGCGCATAGATAGCAAGTTGGAGGACGGGTTGCGAGGGGCCGCAGCAAAAACACGGTTTTTAGGATGGACTGGGCTGGGGTATCGTAAACGATGAGACCGCGCGGGCCGGTTTTTGGCCTTTTCAGGCTTGGGAGTTGCATGACGGAACCGATGACAGTGCGGGTGACTGGGAAGGTGGGCGAGGTTCCGCCTGAGATATGGGACCGACTGGCTAACCCCGATGCAGCAACGCATAACCCGTTTGTCGCACACGCCTTTTTTCAGGCCCTTGAGGATGCTGGATGCGTGGGCGGTCGGACTGGCTGGCGGCCGCATCATCTGCTGCTGGAGACTGCAGCGGGGGAGGTTGTCGGAGTCGCGCCGTGCTATTTAAAAACGCATAGCCAGGGCGAGTACATTTTTGATCATGGATGGGCAGACGCCTATCAGCGAGCGGGTGGGCAATATTATCCGAAGTTGCAAATCGCTGTGCCGTTTACACCGGTGCCGGGGCCACGGTTTCTAGTAGGCGATGGCGCAGAAGCGGATGAGAGACGGAGACTTTTGGCGCAAGGCGCGGTGGAAGTGGCGTCACAACTGGGCGTATCCTCGTTGCATGCGACGTTTTGCACTGAGCGAGAGTGGCAGGCGCTGGGCGGTGTGGCTGCGGGCGTTGGGTTGATGCAGCGGAGCGATCAGCAGTTCCATTGGGACAATGACGGGTACGCGACGTTTGATGATTTTCTGGCGGCGCTGTCGTCACGGAAGCGTAAGGCCATTCGCAAGGAGCGGGAGGCGGCGCTGTCGTCGGGGCTTGTGGTGAAGCGATTGCAAGGAGCCGAGATCACGGAAGCCCGCTGGGATGCGTTCTATGCCTTCTATATGGATACGGGCAGCCGAAAGTATGGACGACCGTATCTCAATCGCAAATTTTTCTCGCTGCTGGGTGAGCGGATGGGGGCGGCGTGCCTGCTTGTTGTGGCGGAGCGCGAGGGGCAGCCCGTAGCCGGGGCACTCAATTTGATCGGTGGTGATTGCCTTTATGGGCGTTATTGGGGTGCGATTGAGCAGCATCCGTTTTTACACTTTGAACTTTGCTACTATCAGGCAATCGATGTGGCGATTGAGCGGAAGCTCCACCGCGTTGAGGCTGGCGCACAAGGGGACCACAAACTCGCGCGGGGGTATCGTCCGGTGCCGACGTATTCGTTGCATTGGATTCGCGATGTTGGATTCCGCAAAGCTGTGGACCGGTATTTGTCTGAAGAGCGGGCGCACATGGCGGAGCAGCGCGAAATGCTGGCTGAGTATCTGCCGTTTCGGAAGGTGGCGGACGAGACCGATTGAGTGGGCCTGAATCCTAGTTGATGACGTTGGATGTTAGACTGAATTTTGTTGATGGGACGTTGTGTATCTAGGCAGTGTTGCGCTTCGAA
>JABFRJ010000551.1 GCA_013141255.1 Hyphomicrobiaceae bacterium | reverse complement strand
CGGAGGAGGTTTTTGGCTCCGTCGCGCTAGCATCCCAAAATGACGTCGACACTGCTGTCGCAGCCGCGGTCGCAGCGTTTCCCGACTGGGCTGCGACCGTTCCATCCGAGCGGATTGCAATCGTCTGCCGAATACAGGAATTGTATCTCGAGCGCGCCGAAGAAATGGCGCAGGCGATTTCCCGTGAGATGGGTGCACCGATCGATCTCGCACGTGGGGCACAAGTACCGCTGGGCGCTCGACAGATCGCTAATTTCCTCAGCGCGGTCGAGAATTTTGAATTTGTTCGCGAAGTTGGCCCACACGCACCCAACAGTCGCATCGTGATGGAGCCGATCGGGGTTGCAGCCCTGATCACGCCCTGGAACTGGCCAATCAGCCAGATCGCGTTGAAAGTCATTGCTGGCTTGCTGGCGGGTTGCACGCTCGTTCTTAAGCCGTCCGAGTATGCGCCCCTTTCGGCCAATCTCTTCGCGTCAATTCTGCATGATGCCGGGGTTCCGCCGGGGGTCTTCAATCTCGTCCACGGCGATGGGATCGGGGCAGGCGCGTGCCTTTCCTCCCATCCCGATGTGACCATGGTGAGCTTTACTGGTTCGACCCGTGCGGGCGTAGCCGTGTCAGTGGCTGCGGCCGCAACACTCAAACGCGTAGCACTTGAACTCGGAGGCAAGGGTGCAAACTTGGTGTTTGCCGACGCAGACGAAATGGCCGTCGAGCGTGGTGTGCGGCAGTGCTTCAACAATAGCGGTCAAAGTTGCAACGCGCCGACGCGGATGCTGGTCGAAAGGTCCGTGTACAGGCAGGCTATCGAGACCGCAGCACGCGTAGCGAAGACTATTTCCGTCGATTCTTCGGATCAGCCCGGCGCACATATCGGACCGGTTATTTCCCAGCGGCAGTGGGCGCGTGTCCAATCCTTGATAGAAAAGGGTGTCGCTGAAGGTGCGCGACTTGTCGCGGGTGGCCCCGGAAGGCCAGAAGAGAAATCCAAAGGGTTTTTCGTCCGACCGACTATATTTGCAGACGTATCAAACGGCATGACAATCGCTCAGGAGGAAATTTTCGGCCCGGTGCTGTGCATCATTCCTTTTGATACCGAGGATGAGGCAGTGCGGATCGCAAACGATACGCCGTACGGCCTGTCCAGCTACGTGCAGAGCGCTGATGTCGTCCGGCGGCAGCGCCTCGCGCGTAGGCTCGATGCCGGAATGATCGAAATGAACGGGCAACCGCGCGGCGCAGGTGCTCCTTTCGGTGGTGTCAAGCGCTCGGGGCGCGCGCGCGAAGGTGGTCGAATGGGGATCGAGGAATTCATGGACGCTAAAGCGGTTTCCGCTTGGACATGAGGACGGTTTGCGTCCCGCAGTGGACGGGATTGAAAAAAATTCGGAAAGGACGCACAAGAAAAGCGTTTGCGATATTGTGCGATCTTGGGTGGGGCGAGCCGAAGCTTTATCTTCGACTTCGAGTAGTTCCAAACAACCGACTCTGCGAGGATCGAGCATACGCTGCAACGCTCAGTCCACTAAGACTGGATTAGTTTTCGTCACTCCCATTTAGGCGCTGACGTGACCTAAAGGTCGATCGTAAGCCACGACATGCAGTTCAGTGGTCGAGGCCTTTTACGCCGAAAGCGACAAACGAACTCTTGGTACGCACGTTTGAGCCCTCTTCACGAAGGTCGCCCCAGATGCGCGGTAAAAATGATCTCTTTCAAACTCTCTCGCAACTTGATGATCGTGGTGAAACTCGATGGCACCAGCCGGTGCTTGAGCTACGCTCACGAGTCGCGCCGATTTCATCGTTTGACGAGACATCGGCCGTACATTCTTTGTCGATAGTGTCGATCGAGGTGACTTCGATCTGGATCGGCTTAAATCGTTGACGCGCCCGGTCAATAGGTCGCCAGAAGAAGAAGTCGGATGCGAATGCTCAAACCGTTAGCCGGATTTACAATCGTTGAGGCCGTCGGTACCGCTGGCCCTGCCGCCCTCTCCTTGGCGGCGAGGATGTGCGGTCGCATAGCTTCTGACCTCGGGGCAAAGGTCGTGCGCTTGGCTCCTGTATCGTCCGCGTCAAATCCTGCTCGGGATTGCTTCCTAGATGTTGGTAAGGAAATTATCACGATAGCGAAAGACCGGATTGTCGAAGCGCTCTCTGCCTTCGGTGATGCTGATTGCGTAATCGTGGATGCATCTGTTGCAGAAGTACTCAATGGCCGTGACCAGGGCCCCGACTCCGTGATTTTGGCAATGTCAGTGGATGACCCGTTGGGCGGAAGCGAATTTACTATCGAAGCGCGTTCCGGTTTGCTGGATCTAGTTGGGGAACCTGATCGTGCTCCACTACGTCTAGGCGGTCATCAGATTGCATATGCGGCGGGCCTTGCCGCTTACCTGGCCATTGTCGATCTGTGCGCCCGCCGCTCGGATGGTGCTGCGAAGTCGTTTCGCCGAGTGGATTTGTTAGACATCGCCGTATGGCTGAATTGGAAAGCAGTGGGGGCGGCAGCGTTGGGATTGCCGGTTCCAACGAGACTTGGCATTCAAGGTGACTGGGTTGTGGTCCCGTGCCAGGACGGCTTTGTTGCTCTCGTTTATCGCTCCGTTGACTGGAGTGCTCTAAAGTTGGCGCTTGGTGAGCCACGGCTCGACGACGCCAAATTCGAAACAGAGGGCGGTCGACGGAAGAACCGACGCGAAGTTAACGCCGTATTGGCCGACGTATTCGCGCACAAGAGTCGAGAAGAGATTAAACGACTATCGATGGCGTATCGCATCCCACTCGGCCCGGTTTGGACGCCTGAAGAGTTGCGCGATGACCCCCATTTCCAGCATCGCAGTTTCTTCCAAGACATCGAACGCGAAGGTCATACGGTGACCCTGCCGCTGATTCCCGTAAAATGGAATGGCATCCGCTTCGCGCCCCGCGCGGGCAATCTGCCTCGCTCCGTTGGCATTGCGCGGAGTTCTGAAGGGACACTCAAGCGAAAGCGCGAAAGTAAGGGCGGCAAGACCAACCACGTTAGGGCTTCGTATCGCGTCCTCGATCTCGGAATCATCACAGCGGGCGCTGGCACATCCGCAATACTCGCCGATCTCGGTGCAGATGTTATTAAGATTGAGAGCCCAACCTATCAAGATCCGTTTCGCCGATGGGACGGCGCGCAGCTCGATGGGCAGCATCCTGAACTACCGCCCTACTTTCGCATGACCAATCGTGGCAAGCGCAATCTCGGACTCGATCTGAAGACGAAAGAGGGACGCGACGTATTCCTTCGGCTCGTCAGATCCAGCGATGTTGTTGTCGAAAACTTTCGGCGTGGTGTGCTGGAGAGCCTTGGTCTCGGATACGACACACTAAAAGCAGCCAACCCTAACATTATCCTCGCGTCAATTTCCAGTCAGGGTGAAGATGGCCCGGATAGCGCGTACGTGTCATTTGGGTCGACATTGGAAGCCATGTCCGGCCTTGCTGCCATCACCGGCTATGAGGGTGGCCCGCCGGTCGTCACCGGCAAAGAAATGAATTACCCGGACCAGGTGGTAGCCATATTCGCGGCCAGCATGATCGAGACAGCCCGGCTAGCATGTAGCCAAGGCAACGGGGGCGTACATCTAGATTTGTCTCAAAGAGAGCTGACGAGCTTTCTCTGCGGCGACGCATTTGTTGGCGGCGCCGGTAGGCGCGGAAACTCCGACGAAGGTGCGAGAATGCAGGGATGCTACCAGTGCGCTGATCGAACATGGATAGCGGCGGCGATAACTGATGCAGACGTTGCTAAGCTTAGGGGCGCCGGGTTTGGGGAGACAAGTGAGGCGATTGAGCGGTGGATAGCGTCTTTGGACGCCGCAAGCGCACTCTCGGCTTTTGCCAAATTGCGGATTGCTGCTTGTCATGTCGCGTCAGGAGCTGACGCACTGGCTAATCGAACAGTCGGTTGGGAACGCGCAGTTGCGATCGATGCTAACGCTGGTGTCGTCAAAGGTGTACTTTTCGATTCTGGTACTTCACCTGCATCGCTCGGTCGCCCTGCTGCGTTGCTTGGCGCGAACACGTTCGAAGTTTTGGTCGAGGTCGGCAACTACACGCACCTCGAATTAGATAGTTTGAAGGGGGTGTACAATCGGCTCGCCGAAGCGACAAATGGAGCAAGGTAGTCTTGGATGCCCGCTCCGACCTCGGAAAGCCGTTCGACAATCGTCACTTTCGTCGATTGTGGTTCTCTGTATTGATCTCAAACATTGGCAGCATGGCTCAGGTCGTTGGCGCTGGATGGATGATGGTCATCATCACGCAGTCGGATACACTCATAGCACTCGTCCAAGCTTCAACCACTTTGCCAGTTATGCTTTTCTCTTTGCTGACAGGAGCTTTGGCCGATAGCGTCGACCGGCGGCGGCAGATGTTGGCTGGGCAAATGCTCATGTTTATGACGTCCGTTGTGCTCACTGCCACGACGTACGCGGGGATCGTTGCACCGGCATTCCTTTTGGCCTGCACATTCTTGATTGGTTGCGGCACAGCACTGCATCTCCCAGCTACCCAGGCGTCGATAAGGGATTTGGTTCCGCGCGAGCAGATCCCGTCGGCTGTCGCCCTGAACAGCATGTCGTACAACGTTACGCGAAGTGTTGGACCGGCTCTTGGTGGGATACTGGTTGCCTTCGCAGGCCCAGCGGCAGCCTTTGCCGCAAATGCCGTCAGTTATCTGCCAATCCTTTTATCTCTGCTGATTTGGGATAGCCCACGTGCCGCACCAACAAAGCCACGCGAGCCGATCCTTTTGGCCGTGGCAACAGGGGTAAGGTACATCGCGAACTCGCCTTATCATTCTCTACTAATGGCGCGTGCCTTCCTGTTTAGTTTTGCAGGTGTGTCGGTACTGGCTCTGCTTCCTCTTGTCACGCGCGACGCTGTAGGCGGGGATTCCAGCGTTTATGGAGCACTCCTGAGTAGCTTTGGTGCCGGCGCTGTCGGTGGTGTCTTCGCGGGCCTACGACTGCGTAGGGCGATCGGCAATGAGGCACTCGTTCGAGCGACAGCGATTATATTCGCAATGACCCTAATAGTGCTAACGCTTACTAGGTCGCTATGGTTGACCTGCATCTGCTTAGTGATAATCGGAGCCTGCTGGGTGGCGACGATGTCTCTTTTCAACACCGCAGTGCAAGTCTCCACACCTCAGTGGGTTATCGGTCGCTCAATGGCTGTTTATCAGACGGCAACATTTGGCGGCATGGCGGTGGGCAGCTGGTTCTGGGGCATGATCACAGCCGCTTCGTCGCTAGCAGTCGCCCTGCTAAGTGCATCGGCCTTTGTCGTGGCCAGTCTCATTCCCGGGCTTCGACAACCGCTGCCTTCAGAACTCGATTTTGACGTGGACAAGCGCTAACGCCGTTGCGTAGCCATCGGTCTTCACATCCGTCGAGAAAGACGGCATGTCGCCAGTGCAGAGACGAATTGCGATCAATCTGCTGCTCCGCCAGGTGTTTCCCCGACTCTTGAACTCGCTTTAGTGTGAGAAACACGCCAGCAACTGATTTCCTAGAGAACAGAGTTTGTATCAAATTCGCAAGCCATGCCACGATGGTTTTTCAAGGGAGCCGGTATTGGCGCGGGGTTGGCGCGGGGAGTTGACAAGGCCATTCGAACACTTGCGCAAATCTCAATACAGGCCTCGGTAAATTGCGTTGACCGATTGCTGCCGCTCAGACTTTTTACTCTGGTCGGAGCGGCTCGCATTGGCGCGGCGACCATTGACAGGCGAATTGAGGAGTGAGCGATATGGCCTACATCGCGGGAGCCTATGAGCACCCGACGCGGGATGCAGGCGATAAGACGCTCGCCCAGTTGCAAATTGAATCGGCCTTGGGTGCGCTCGCGGATGCGGGACTTTCAAAAAGCGATGTCGATGGTTTCTTCTGTGGTCCGGATGCGCCAGGGACCGGTCCGCTGTCAATCGCCGACTACATGAACCTCGACCTTCGTCACGTGGACACCACCAACACGAGTGGCTCATCTTACGTCTTACACGTTGCGCACGCGGCGCAGGCGATCGCTGCCGGTAAGTGCAATGTCGCGCTGATAACGCTCGCTGGCCGGCCACGCGCAGATGGACGTCGCAAGGGCGCAATCGTCCGCAATGACAGCCCGGCCCAGCCGGACTATCAGTGGGAGCAGCCGTTTGGCATGCAGATATTGAATATGTACGGCATGACGGCGATGCGCCATCGAGCCCTCTACGGCACGACTTCTGAGCAGTTGGCTTGGATCCGCGTTGCCGCTTCGGAGCATGCGAAGCACAACGAACTTGCAATGATCCGCAAACCAGTGACGGTCGAGGAGGTTGTGCAATCGCCACTCGTTGCCGACCCATTGCGTCGACTTGACTGCTGTATCACGAGTGATGGCGGTGGCGCGGTGATCGTGACACGCCCAGAGATCGCCAAAAGCCTCGCCATGGGTCGATTTCGGCCATGTGTAAGGGTCAAAGGAAGTGGTGAGCGGCCGCAGCATCAGCAGGGTGGCTATTTTGAGATTACCGAGTCAGGTGCTGTCGTTTCTGGGCGGACGGCTTTCGCGGAAGCGAGAGTCCGGCCTGCCGACATCAAATACGTGTCCCTTTACGATAGCTTTACGATCACCGTCCTTATCCAACTTGAGGACCTCGGCTTTTGCGCGAAAGGTCAGGGTGGGCGCTTCGTAATGGACGGCAACTTGATCTCTGGAATTGGCAAACTGCCTTTCAATACCGACGGCGGAGGATTGTGCAACAATCATCCCGGTGCTCGCGGAGGAATGACGAAGATCATTGAGGCCGTGCGCCAAGTGCGCGGCGAAGCGCATCCAGCCGTACAGGTGCCGAATTGCGATCTCGCGCTCGTGAATGCGATCGGCGGTCAGCTCGGCGTCAGGCACGCGTCCGGAACGCTGATCCTGGAGAGAGAGTGACATGACCGGACGAATTCCAAGCGATCCTCAACCGACCGCTGAGACGCAACCGTTCTGGGACGCCGCACGTGAAGGACGATTCCTGGTCAAACGCTGCCGCGCATGCACGAAGGCGCACTGGTATCCCCGCACGCATTGCCCGTTCTGCGCGTCCGCCGACACCGAATGGACGGAAGCCAGCGGTGGCGGAACGATCTACTCATACAGCGTGATGCGGCGCGCAGAACCGGTTTACGTCATGGCCTATGTGACGCTCGACGAGGGGCCGACGATGATGACCAATCTCGTCGACTGCGATCCTGACGCGCTCGCAGTCGGCGCACGTGTCCGCATCGTATATAAGCCTTCAACCGGAGGCTTTGCCATGCCGATGTTCAGTCCAGTCCCCGAGGTCAGATCATGATCGACAAGAGAGTCCAGAGCGCCGCACAGGCATTGCAGGGTGTCAAGAATGGCTCGACGGTGCTTGTCGGCGGTTTCGGTCAGGTCGGCCATCCACTGGCGTTGATCGACGGCCTGATCGAAGTTGGCGCCACTGACCTCACAATCGTGAGTAACAACGCAGGCATGAAGACGTATGGCATGCCGCGACTGATGAAGTTGGGTCGTGTGCGAAAGATCATTTGCTCGTTTCCACGGACGGCTGCTGTCTTTTCCGAGCTCTATGCTGCTGGGAAACTCGAGCTTGAGATCGTGCCGCAGGGGACGCTTGCCGAACGGATCAGAGCTGCAGGCGCTGGTATTGGAGGTTTCTTCACGCCTACAGGGTACGGAACGCTGCTTGCCAAAGGCAAGGAGACTCGCGAGATCGATGGGCGCTCATATGTTTTCGAGCACGCGCTCCAGGGCGACGTGGCGCTGATCGAGGGTTGGGAGGGAGACCGCTGGGGCAACATGACGTTCCGCGGCTCCGGTCAAAATTTCAATCCCGTCATGGCGACGGCAGCCGGTATGAC
>JABFRJ010000428.1 GCA_013141255.1 Hyphomicrobiaceae bacterium | reverse complement strand
CCCTATCTGGGGACAGGTTTGTCGCCGGTGTTGCAATGGCTTGTTATCCCCGTTGTGGCGCTGACAGCGGCGCGACGTCAGAAATTCTGGCCAGGCAGGTAGAGCGTGTTTAGTTCTTTGGGGCCGATGTAGGGGACGTAGCCTAATTCTCGATTGCGTTTGACGGCGCTGTCGGCGTTGGCTCGGCTCGACGTGTAGTCGATCACAAAGATGGCGCGGCCAGCATTTTTTGCCATGTTGAGGCGGTCGACGGACCATTTGATCGAGGTTGCGGCGTTGGTTTTTGCGCTATTCGAGGCATCGCCGCCGCCCCAACCATAAAACAGGCTTTCTTTGCCCATGCCGTCGATGGCTTTAACGAGGCGTGGATGTTTTAAAAGGTCTTCCGCGTTTTGCTGTATGACCATGAAATGCGGATTTGATTTGCGTGTGTGATTGGCGAGGCGCACGACGAAATCGACCATTTTGGCCTCTCCGTCGGGACATTGCTTTTTGATTTCCTCGTAGACGTCGACGCGGTCAAGGTAGACGCCGTCGAAGCCGAGTTCGATCAGCCGGTTGGCAGGTGAAGGAGTGATGCTGTCATAGAGTGAACGGCCCTTGTCGTCGCCGAGCATAGTTTTCTGCCAGCCTTCGGAGCAGAACTGGATAATGCGATTGCCCTTCCAGTCCGGATTTTCCTGCATCAGCCAGTCGGGCGCTTCTTCTTCCATGTATTCTTTGGCGAAGTACTCTGGGCGATAATCTTCGGCTTCACCGACTGAGAGATAAGAAATGACGATGCGGCGGCTGCCATCGGGTTTGCGCTTGAGTCGGTTTACTTCATCGGGGGTGAAGGGCTTACCAGATGCGAGGCCGGTTGTGCCGTCGACCACAAGCAGGTCGTAGGGCGAATTGGCGAGCGCATCTATCGTGGCACCGTTGAGTTGGTAGCCCCAGCTTTTGGCGCCGTTGATGAGGCGTAGGCGCTCAACCTCGGCGGCTTCGGGGGAAACTCTTGGTGTTGTTTGTTTGGGGGCGGCTGATTTCGGCTGAGCTGGTTGGATTTGGGGTGCCGCCTGAGGGCGTGCGGGGCGCTGTGCCGGAATTGGTGCGGGTGCAATCAACGGCTTAGCGTCTGTTTCGGTGCGCGCTTCTGCGTTTGACACAGCAGCCAACGCTAGCAGCAGTGCCAATGTCGTCTTGCGTGTTGCTGAGGAGCGCCAATTCATAAAACGCGTGTCCGTACCGATTGTTTCCGTTGGTAGGTTCTGGGGTTGACGGATTCGTCGCGGTAGACTCGATCCGTACCCCAATACCACCGGATCGTTAACGATAGCGGTGGCGGATGTTTGGTGGAGATGTGGTGCTGGCGTGGCCGTGCATGGTTTGTCGCCCGCGCGCCTTAAGGTTTATCGATTTGCTGGGCTATCGAGACGTCCGGCTCGATGCTGGCGTGGAGGAGCCAAGCGCCGCCGGTGACAAAAATGGTGAGTGCAAAGAGGCCGAGAGCGGCGCGGCGCATGAACCAGCCGACGGAGCGCATTTGTGCTGCGGGGCGGAGTTCATAGAGTGTAGGGGCTGTGATTGCTGGGCCTGTGGCGGTTTGCGGCTGTGTGGTCGCGGCGGCAGACGGAGACGCAGTACTCACGGATACACCTCAATATTCGATGCAATTTGCAATGCTATCTACGACCCCGGTGATGTCAGCCCTATGACCGCCGCAAGGCATTTCTGCCGTTTGATGGTCTTTCTTTGGGCGCTACTGCCACACTTGAGCCGTCATTGGATAACGGGTTCAGGCGCGTATCGTTGCGGTATTAGAGTTAATTTTGTCTTGAAAAACGCGACGCCCGTCAACGACACCGCGGCCACAAGGAGCATTATTCGCGCGCGTTGATACGGCTTCTTAGCCGACCGTTGCGGCAAAGAAACAGGTGACGCAGCAGTCTCCGCAGCAGTCTCCGCAGCAGTCCCGCAGCAGTCAAGCAGCACTGGGTTTGGGTGCATCCACACGGCTGCGCCACATCAAAATGGCTATGAGCGGGACCAGGAAGCCAATGATTGTGACGAGCACAGTTAAAGATGGCAGGGCCGCATAATTCCCGCGTTCGATCACGTAAACTTGATTGAGCAGCTTGGTGCCGACCTCACCGGCGACGAGTGCCAAATTCATGAACGAGCTCATGAGCGCAAACCAGACGGCGCGTTGATCCTTTGGCGCGTGAATAGCAATGAGCGTCAGCAGTGGGATCATGCTCAGCGATGCCAGCGGCGATGAGGCGGCTGAATCAATGATGCCGATGTCGCGGGCATCGAGGCCGAGGACGCGGGTGGTCCAGTGATGGCCTTCATAGACAAGGATGAGGCCCGGTAGCGCCAGAATGAGGCCGGCGATGGTCAGCCAAAGCAAAACCGAAGTCATGCGTGTGCGGGCGATGTAAGCCGAGAAGAACCATGAGGCGATGAGCGCGAGCGTGGTACCGATCTGGCCGAGGACACCGTAGAATGCTTCGTCGTAGCCGAGTTTGTCGATGGCGAACCAGCGGTAGCCATCGCCGACGTTGGGTGTGGCACGGAAGGCGAAAATTATCAGCGCCGCGTACATGATCTTGAGGCGGTTGCTGGGTTCCATTGCGGCGGTGACGTGGACTAACATGGTGACGATGACGGCCATGGACACGACGAAAGTGATTTCCTGGGCGTGAGGAAAGTCCAGCAATCCCAACGTGACGACGAACAGTCCAAAGGCGAGGCCGCCGCCGAGCACGCGTTTGTCGACGGCGCGATGTGAGACCGGCTGAGATTTTATGAGGAATGCGCCAGTCAACGACAGCGCGGGGACGATGAGGCCGAGCAAGTAGACGGTCGAGGTGGGCAGGGCGCTTGCTAAATATCCGGCTAGCCCGGCAATCGAAAACATGCCGATGGAGAGCGCGAGGCGGCCCAATATCTGTACCATCGCCAGATCAGCATCGACTTCGGTCGAGGTGCGCGGTGTACCGTCTGGGTTTTCGCGGGGGACGACTTCTGTGGTCATGGCGTCGGCGACGACGTCTTGCAGCACGACGCCGATGACGGTCATGATGGCGGCGATTTTGTAGATGCGGTCCGGTTTCGCAAATGTAAGCCAGCCGCCGGATACGCCTGCCAGCAGCACGAGTGATGTGGCGATGAGGCAAGCGCCGATGACAATGTAGGCGCGGCGCTGGCTGCCGAAGATGGGGACCGCATCAACCAGTTCGCCGAACACCATCTTGATGGCCCAGGGCAGTGTCAGCCACACGGACAAGCCCGCGAGTTCGGCGGGCGATAATGAGAGAGCTTTCTTGACCCAGAACTGATCGGCGACGGCGGTAATCCCGAGCACGCCGTAGGCGAGGTAGACCATCAGTGGTGGTAGATATTCGCGCTTGAAGCCGCGTACCGGCGCCATGATCGCGGCTGTTGCTTCACCTTTCAGTTTGTCGAGCCAGTGCGCGGCTGGGTTGGGTGTCGCGCTGTTGGGCGATGGCGTGATGTCGGTGGGCGTTGAGGTCATGGATAGGCAGATGTCCTGCGTGTTCGCGCTGTAGATCAATGCGCATCCCTAGCAGGAAGCGGGCGGCGGGGGGAGGGAGCTTGCTGTCGCTCGATTCGGACCATCCCACCTGATGTTTGTTGCAAATGATTCGACGGCTTGTATTTATCGTCGCGACGTGACTTGTTGATCGACATCGTGCAAGCGCGATGCGTGGCCACTTCACTTTCATCCATTGTTTTCAAAATGAGCGCCTCATGGGCGTGGACGCGGCACGGTGGCAGGTTGTTCCTTTGCAAATAGGCCGGTGGCAATTGCCCTTGCCAGATACTCTGCCATGCAACTGTAATCGGCCTCGCCCAATTCAATTTCGCTAGCGGGTGCACCTTGCTGTTGTTTGATTTTCTCGATAGTTTCAACAACTTCATAGCGGCCGATGCGCAGAATTCCTTGCTCCTTTGCGATCTCAGCAATGGCCGTACGGATTGATTGATAGTGCGGGTCCGTTGCCAGTCCACGTGCATATCGCAACCCGATCAAGATCATGTCCACTTTGTGCTGCTTGAGCCAAGTAACTGTATCGCGTGTTGACTCCTTAAATTTTTCGACCGGCACCAGGCCCAAAGCGTCTGCTGTGCCAAGCTGCCACAATACGAGTTCGGCGCCTGTCAGTGCAACTTCGGTCTTGATGCGCTCGCCGGCATCGATTGCCAATTCGCCAGACACGCCGCGATTGATGATCGTTACGTCGAGTCCTTTGAAGGTGCGCTCGAGGAAGGTTTCGATCACCGCATGGTATCCGCCTGAAGCGGAATCCCGTCGACCGATGGACGATGCGCCAATCGCCAAAATAGTGATCTTCTTCCGTTCACGCAGCGCGCTTGCGAGATTAATTAAGGGCCGATCGGCAGCGACTATGGAGCCAGGTGCTTGGCAGTCCTTTGGGACCGGGTTGAGACTTGGCTGTGCCAATGTGTCGTCAGCCGTCAGCACACCAAAGAACAGCACAGCAGCACAGGCCAGTCGCCAGGCAGCTATTTCGATCTGTCGCGCCATTCCACCACCCATGCGATAACGCCCATTGAAACTATACCCGATACAACCAGCACGGTGTCGATCAGTATCCCGCCCTTGAAGTAAAAGCGAATAATCTGGCCTGCCAAGCTAAGCACTGAACCTGCGCAGAAGGCGTGAAGTGAATTTCGTCCGAGCATAGCAGAGAAAGTGACGAACTGTGGTGTTGCTCGTTCGATGCTTGGATAAATAACCGATAAGGCCGCAACTAGAGCCAAGAACTGGATCAGCCGAATTGGCGTGAGGAATGTCTTACCATTGATAAAAAGCAACTTCGGCTCGGGCACCTTCGTCGGATCAATCCACCCGCTGCCGAACCATGCGAAAATGCCGCCAGCGATCACGATTGGCCATGCTATCCGCCTGATCCAGGAGATGTTACGGCGCGCCCAGCCACCCGGCCCATATTCTCGCGAAAAACTGAAACCAAGCACGAAGATGAATTGCCAGCACAATGGATTGAAGAACCATTGGCCTTCTGTTGGCCAGGTCGGCACGGTGATCTGGAAGACCAACGCCGTGACATAGACCATAAACGATATTGGCAGCAGCCAGTTCGGCGCTGTGCGGTGAAGTAGCGCAATGCCTGGGGCCAGCAATAACAACACGACATAGAGCGGCAGGATATCGAAATAGCCGAGTTGATGACTGAGCAGCACAAGCCCGATATGCGTCGTCGCCGGCTCAAAGAAGACCGGGGCGGCGTTATGCCACTCGAGCAGTATTGGATTTTCGAGGACGCGCGCGGCTGTGGCCAGCATGGCGATTGCGATCATGACGATAAGCATGTGCGCGGCGTAGAGCGTGAATGCACGCCCCCCCAACCGTAACATAAGCTGGCTGGCTGGGGTCGGATCGTTTGGCCGGCCCACTACATACCGTAACGACCAACCGGCGAGGAATACGAATAGCTCTGCGGAGTCTGATAGCGAGACATTGCGATGCGTTATGTTTTGGTAGAAGATACCGGGGATATGATTGATGAATATAGTGATGAGGGCTACGCCGCGCCAGAAATCTACGGCGTTTGCCGGTCTGGTCATGGTTCTCTCCGAACGGATCTTGAACTGTAGTTCATCGTCTTGCCGTTGTTAACATTGCAACCGCTTAATTCTGATAGTAATCGCTTCATTACCGGCAGCGCAGTTTGCGAACTACAAGAGTAGACTGATTGCGACGTATATTTGCTGCCAATTTGTTTTTGTTTCCAGCGTGGGGGCGGTCAAGATGGCGTTACGTGGACGATCACTAGCATTGGTCCGGTGGTTAAGCTTGCCGTGACTATAACGGATTGACGTTGCTCCAGCGCACACGTTTCCCGGCTCTAGCCTTGGTCGCTTGCCGTAGTAGCGCATTACGAGCGTTACGAACCAGCTTGGAACCACATTTTTTTTTGGAGTCCTACTCGCCTCCCCTCACCCACTCATGCGCAAATTGCTCGCCAGATCATTGGCGGCCATGAAGTCGACTTTGCCGGTGGCGAGGGTGGGGATGGTGTCAACGACGAGGATAGCTTTGGGCACCCAGAGTTCGGGGATGCCCTCTGCTTGTGCTGCGGCAATCATGGTCGCGCGGTCAGCGCCGCGCTTATCCGTCATCAGCACCAACTGTTCGCCTTTGCGCGCGTCGGGCATCGAGAGTACGACGTGATTGGCGTCGGGCCACATGGCTGCGACAAGTGCTTCGACTGCTGCCAGCGAGATCATTTCGCCGCCGACTTTGGCGAAGCGTTTGGCGCGGCCTTTGATCATCACCAAGCCTTCGCTGTCGACGTCGATGATGTCGCCGGTATCGTGCCATCCGTCTTTGGTGGGGACGAGCACGCCGGGTTTGTCGGCCAGCATGTAGCCCGACATGACGTTCGGGCCTTTGACGTGGAGGCGGCCGCCTTCGGTGATGCCGGTGACGGGCTCTAAGCGGTATTCGATGCCCGGTAAAAATGCGCCGACGGAGCCTGGCTTGGTGCGATGAGGCAGATTGCAGGTGATGACGGGTGAGCATTCCGTGGCGCCGTAACCTTCTAAGATTGTAGCGCCGTATTTGCCCCATTGTACGCGCGTCTGGTCTTTGACTTTCTCGGCGCCCGCAATGACGTAGCGCACGCTTTTGAGATCGTCGGTTTCGGCGGCGCGGCCGTAACCTTGTAGAAACGTATCGGTTGCGAATAGGACTGTCGCGCGTGTGGCGGCGATGAGTTTTGGGATTTCTTTGTAGTGCAGCGGGCTTGGATAGAGCACGACTTTCATGCCGTTGAGCAGTGGCATCAGCGTCGCGGCGGTCAGTCCGAACGAATGGAAGATTGGCAGCGGATTGAGCACAGTATCGGATGGCATCAGTAATCCGCCGGCGTGGGCGAAAATCTGGCGCGCGTTTGAAACAAGGTTGGCGTTGCTGAGTACCACGCCTTTTGGGGTGCCTTCGGTGCCTGACGTGAAGAGCATGACGCCGGGTTGATCGGGACCTAGTGCGTGACGTTTGTGTACGCGCGCGGCGAATTTAGAGCGCAGCAATCCGCCGATCTTGTCTTTGAGACCGAGTTTTTTCCTGATGTCTTCCAGATAGACGATTTCTAGTTTTTTGCCGGGTGTGACTTCGGTTTCGCTCAAGCCCGCGATCACGTCCTCAAGCTTTGCGGTGGCAATGAAGCGGCGCGAGGTGACGACGCGGCGGATGGCACCGATTTGGACGGCGGAGCGTAGATTTTTAAGACCGGCGGAGAAGTTCAACATGGCGGGCACGCGGCCATAGGCGTTGAGGCCGAAAAGCGTCACTGGAAGTCCGTTGACGTTGGGTAACATCAAGCCAATCACCTCGCCGCGGCGTGTATCGCGGGCCAATGCGTTGCCCAGGACGAGAGCGCCGAGGACGAGACGGCCATAGGTGATGGGCGCGCGTTCGACATCTTCAAGCGCTGGCCGGTCGGCACCATAGGTACGGACGGTTTCAAGCAAGGCCGAGAATAGGGTCGTGCGAGCGCTCGCTGCGTCGAACACCAAGGCTTTGGTGGGCAGGGGTGGCGAGGTCATGAGGTCCTGCTGGGTGGGTTCGATGCTGGTGCGTGGAGCGGCTGCGGTAGACTGCCGCGCGGAAGCGGGTTCTGCAACTGAAAGCGGGCATCCAAAAGGGAATTTTCAAGCTTTAGGAGCCTCTGGGGAAGGCTCTGGATGTGCCTGGGCACTTTCGGCGGCCTTTAACTCATTGCACTGGGGCATTGGGGGCATTGCCAGGGACGTGCGATTCAAGTAATTTTTTTGCCATATTAATGGGTTCTTTACCCTGATTGATCGAATCATCTGACTGTGGCGTGCCGGGTCATCGGCACTGGGGTTGTCGGGTGGTTTAGCGTAAGGGC
>JABFRJ010000269.1 GCA_013141255.1 Hyphomicrobiaceae bacterium | reverse complement strand
ACGATCCGCTCGCCATCTCATCTAATGCCATCGCGCTCGGCGAACGCCTGTTCGCCAAGCCATGGGACTTCCTGAAAAGCGCGCCAACACTTGAATGGTTGCCACCAGCAGATCGCCCAGAGATCGCGTTCGCCGGCCGCTCAAACGTCGGCAAGTCGTCGCTGATCAATGCCATAACTCGCGTCCACAATCTCGCACGCTTCTCCAACACACCCGGCCGCACTCAGGAACTGAATTACTTTCTAACGCCCGATGTACCGCTGTACCTAGTCGATATGCCCGGCTATGGCTTCGCCGACGCTCCAAAAGAAAAAGTCGACGCCTGGACCAAGGTGGTGCGCAATTATCTGCGCGGCCGCCCCACATTGAAACGCGTCTTCGTATTGATCGACAGCCGCCACGGCATCAAAAAGCCCGACCTCGAAATCTTCACGCTGCTCAACGAAGCCGCCGTATCCTTCGAGGTTATCATGACCAAAGCCGACAAACTCAAAGTGACCGAACTCGACGCCATGCATCACGCCGTCGCGGCAGCCCTGGCTAAGCAACCCGCTGCCTTCCCGCGCACGATCGCCACATCATCTGAGACGTCCCAAGGCATCGATCTTGTTCGTGCCGAAATCGTGATCGCCGCCGAATTGACGACAGCAATCGTCAATTGATCGGTTGACGACAACGCTCAAGCATCGGCAAAAAGATCTGGCGCGGCGAGATGGACACCCTCATGCGCGAGTAGCCACTTTTTGCGATGCAGCCCGCCGCCATAGCCAGTCAGCGTACCATTAGCCCCAATCACGCGATGACATGGCACCACGATTCCGATGGGGTTCGCACCATTGGCACCACCAACCGCCCGCACCGCTTTCGGACATCCCAACCGTTGCGCCAAAGCGCCATAGCTCAGCGTCGTTCCAGCCGGAATTCCACGCAGCGCCGCCCAAACCGACTTCTGAAACTCCGTCCCACCCGTAAAAACAGAAATGGCATCGATGGCCGTGATCTCACCAGCAAAGTAACGCGCAATAGGCTCTGCAATAGAACGAGGCGCAACGCCCGAGCCGACCTCACAGTCGTCATACTGCAAGCGCAGCAGCTCTTTCATCCGCGGCTCATAATCCGAGAAGTCGAGCACGCGCAATCGCTCCTGATCGTCCCATGCGATCAGCATGTCCCCCACCGGCGAAGCAATCTTTTCAAGCCAAAGCTGCACACCGCCTCCGGAACAAAGGTGCATGATCGGCAACACGCATCGTCGTAAGGCGATCTATGTTAACCGCCCACCAACTTGCGGACAGTATTCATCGCCCAAGCCAACACGGGTCCCGCTTTTCCAGTCCAGACGAGCGCAGCAATGCCCCCGGCCAGCATCGACACCAGTACACTCCACAACAGGACTTTTTTACCGGACCGCCTGCCACCACCAACGCTAACGCCAACGGTCTCCTCCGGCCACCACAGCTCCGGTCCAACACCTTCCATCGAAATATTACGCACGCCTAGCGCCAGCGTCAGACCGATCGGACCATTACCGTGCGGCATCACTTTCCAACGCCACGCCACCGAGTCCGACTCACCAGCACCACGCCAAACACGCACAAACTGCGTTTCAGCTGACACCGGCTCAACCGAGACCCCTGCGCCCGACGAATAGAGTTTCACTGTCACCGCGCGTACAGGTGGCCAAAATGGCATCCGCGGTGCTTGCGGCGGCATCTGCAGCTCAAATGCTCGACGAGGCAACAAAACTTCTACAGTCGTCGCAATACCCTTCGCCACATCGACCGGCAACTCGTCCGCCACCGCCGCCAAATCAATCTGTGGCGCGGGCAATTGCGGCAACGGCGGCATCAGCTGCATCTGACCACCACCACCACCAACAGAAGGCGCTGGTCCCGGCCCTGACGCGGCCACAACCAACTTCGGCCCAGACGGAAGCGCACTCTCCCCTCTCCCGCCATTTTGAGGTGGTTGCGGCACATTGGAGGAGACCGCCCCAGAAGCAATGGGCGTTTTTGGCAATGGCGGCGGCGCATTACGCGGCTGCAATGTCGGAATATCGCTAAGCGCTCCACTACCAGCACTCGGTGGTGCTGCCATGTCGCGCCCATCGCGACGAGCGAGCGGAACTGGTGGCGGGCTCAACGGTGGGCTTGCGGGACGCCCCTGCAAGGAAGGCGGCGCCGGAAGCTCTTGCACGTCTAGGCCTAAACTGCTCTCTGCCTTCACCTGCGCCAAGGCTTGATCCAGAGACCCAACTTTATCGGCTTTATCGCGGTCAATATTGGTCGGACCCGATTTCAAGTCACGAGCAACGTCCACTGCAGTATCAGCCGCAGAAACCACCGTATCATGCTCAGGCAAAATCGATGCAAATGAAGGTTCAACGCGTGCCTCTTGCATCGACGGCACCAGCGTTTCCGTCGCAACAGGCGTTATTTCCGGCGTCGGCAACACGGGCTCGACGGCACGCGATACCGACGCGCTTACTTTAGACCCAGCCACCTTAGGTACAGTCGGTGGCACCACGTCTTTCAGACGCGCACGCACCGATGCCAACAATTCATCAGTCGATTGCTGCCGCTGCATCGGAACAGCTTGCTCGAGCGTTGGCGTAATTGAAGCAGCACCCGGAACCACCGGCGGTGTCACCGCCTCAAATTTCGGCTCGGCACGCCCAGCAGTCTGCGGCGTAACGTGTGCATTCGGCGGCGGCATCGTCACATGTGCGCCGACAGTCTCATGAGCCACAACGACCGGCGCAGCTTGATGAATTGGTCCAGTTTTAACGACAGGAGCCGTATCCACTGCGGCCCTAACGACAGGAGCCTGAACTACAGCTTTCTCAACAGTCGCCGCAGCAGGCGGTGGTGGAGGTGGAGGTGGAGCAGCCGGTTTAGCCACACCTTGCAACACACGAATGACTTCGTTGAACGTCAAACCGTGCGTCTTGAGCAACGCCGCCGATGGCGTGGTACCATCACCAATGATCGCAGCCAGCACAATCGCACCATCAATCTGCCGTCGTGCCGACTGCTGCGCCGCCATTGACGCCAAACGCAAAACCTTGAGCAAATCATTGTTGGGCATAATTGCCGCGCCTGGCGCACCATCACGCGGCAATCGGCTCAGGTGAGCGCCTATGTCCGCCCGCAGTTTTTCCGGATCGACCGTGCTCGCGCTCAACACACCGAGCGCCTCGCCATCCCCGAGCAGCGACATCAGCACATGCTCAAGCGTGACCATGCTATGGCCGCCCTCAACCGCCAGCCGGTGCGCCTTTTCCAGACACGCCGTCAATTGCGCTGATTTGGCAATCGCCCCGCCTTCAGGGGCCGATGGAGCAGTTCGTGACATGCGTTGTAAAACCTCTTAGCGACTCAACCACCAGTCATACCCGAACCGACCGTTCCAAGCACGCGCTTGCCTCAAAGAATCACTGTCTCAGATTTGGGCTATACCGCCCAAATGTGAGCAAAATCCGTTGTCCCCCACAGCCACCGCGCTATAACGGCCCCATCGCAATGCGCCGCCCGCTACCGTTGGCCCATACAAACCGGCGTTTGCCCAACTATTCACGCCTCGCATTGAGGCAAAACCAGGGATGCCGCAGGCCGGATTTCTGACTATGGAATTCGTCTCGCCAGTAAAACACCGGGAACGCCTCATGTCCGACAAGCCCCCCTCTATCGACAAAACCGCCAAACCGCACGCCACAGCCCCCGTTCTGGCCACAAACGAACCCGCGCCTTCCGCCCATACCCAGGCCCGCATCCTGGCCGAGGCCCTTCCCCACCTGATCCGCTACGACGAGCAGGTCGTCGTCATCAAATTCGGCGGCAACGCCATGGGCGACCAGGCCCTCGCTGACGCCTTCGCCAAAGACATCGTCTATCTCAAGCTCTCCGGCGTGAACCCCATCGTCGTCCACGGCGGCGGCCCCCAGATCGCCAACATGCTGAAAAAACTCAACATCAAGAGCGACTTTGTCCACGGCCTCCGCGTCACAGACAAGCCGACCGTCGAAATCGTCGAGATGGTGCTCGCTGGCGCCATCAACAAGGAAATCGTCGCCGCCATCAATCGCCAAGGCGGCAAGGCCGTCGGCATCTCGGGCAAAGACGCCAACTTGATGATCGCCAAACAGATCACCGAGATGCCCGACCCCGAGAGTAATATCATGAAGGCCGTCGACATCGGCTATGTCGGCGACCCCATTGAGGTCAACCCCTACATCATCGAGATGATTTCAAAGTCAGACCTGATCCCGGTTATCGCCCCCATCGCCGCCGCCCGCGACGGCCAAACGCTCAACATCAACGGCGACACCTTTGCGTCAGCCCTCGCAGCCCGCATGAAAGCCAAACGCCTCCTGCTGCTGACCGACGTTGCCGGCGTACTCGACAAAGATAAGAAGCTGATCGAAGACCTCACCGTCGAAGAAGCCCGCGCCATGATCCGCGACGGCACCATTACGGGCGGTATGATCCCAAAAATCGAAGGCTGCATCGAAGTGGTGGAAGCCGGCGTCGAAGCCGTCGCCATCATCGACGGCCGCGTCCCCCACTGCGTGCTCTTGGAACTCTTCACCGAACACGGCGTCGGCACCATCGTGCGGAATAAACGAACAACAAAGAAGCGGGGAGCGTGAGGGGCGGTCGGACAGCGACGGGGCTCGCACGCGTCAATCTACGCGTATACCTTTACTGGTCTCTCCGAGACTTAAACTCGTACACACCATCAGAACACGCGACAAATATAGGCAGTTCAACCAATTAGGCAAAAAATGCTTGGCTTGTCATAGTAAGACTAGCCGACAACAAAGTATCAATTCCAGGTCAAACAAGAGTTGTTTGTGTCACATCCGACGTATATCATTTTGCTAGTTTGAGTACCTTCTATTTTCAGGATCTGCTCAAAATGATCCAGCGCAGGCAGTTTTTATCGACTTTGGGATCTTTCACATTAGCGTCAAATTTGGCGATATATCCGCTATCGGCGCAATCGCCGCGACGCCAAAAATCATTGAAGCGTCAAGCATTAGTAATCGGTGTGCAAGACTACGATCCGGTCAGTGCTGGTCTCAGCAAACTTGCGACCCCAATTAACGACGCAAAAGCAGTCGCCCGGAAACTTGAAAGTCTAAATTTTGAAACAATACTCCTGATCGACCCTGGAACAGAAACGCTTTGGCGTGCAATCGAAAAATTTTCAGCAAACATCTCCGAAACCGACATCGCAATTGTCTATTACGCTGGCCACGGACTGCAGGCCACACTTGACGGTGCAGTTACAGAGCAATTCTTCGCACCAACAGATTTCGCTGCTCCAAGTGCTGCAGCCCCAGGTCCAGAATTGGCTGAAGCATTCGGTCGCGCCGTTGCTGAAAGACGGATCATTGGATTGAGCCAGATCGAAGCGCCAATTCGCGCAGCACGAAAGGTCGGACTTGTATTTTGGGACGCGTGCCGCAACAACCCCTATTACATCGCGCCCGTTGCGCTCAGCGGTCCCGCCGCCAGTCTCTCACGCTCGGCCACAAAAGCATCAATGCGTTCGTTTCCTAGAACGGCTCCATCGATCAGCAGCTCCGAGCCATCAAATAATTCGCCCACCATCCGCATCGACACCCCAGAAGGCGTGATAATTCACAGCGCGACACAGCCCGGTAATTTGGCTGATGATGGGGCCGGAACACATAGTCCGTATGCAGCAGCGCTGCTGAAGCATATCGGTAAGCCAGGCGTTGGAATCTACGAAACCCTTCGCGCAATCGCGACCGAAGTTAAACTAACAACGGATGGCAAGCAGCTCCCCCGCATCGATGGAGATCTCGTAGGCGGCGACGTAATTCTCGCACCTGCAATAATCGCCAAGCCAACCAATATTGAAAAAATCGCAACCAAGCCCGAGCCACGCCCAACCCAACAAGCAAGGAAAACGGCGTCACCTAGCGGTCGACAAAACGGAACAGTCGACTGCGTAGGCCAAGGCTGCTCCAGCACGGCAAAATTTTCTGACGGCAAATCAGTTACCATCACCACAAACGGAGTGTCCCCCTTCTGACCGCAAGTATCGGATATTCAAAGTTCGGAAAAAACCCTGCCACAGAACCAGACATAAGGTGAAAAATGAAATTAACATTCCACAAAGCTATATTGGCGACAGTAATTATTGCAGCGTGCGCCCTTGCTGATGGCGCCCACAATCTCAGCATCGCGGGAGCAACCACTACTCCATTGCCAAACGGAGGAAGCGTCGTCACGCTCACGACTCGCAACGGGTCTGAATGCACATTATTTTCAAAGGCTGGGGCACCGATGTGTACCCGCACCTATCCAATCAACGACCATCAAACCGCAATAAAAAAATGCGTGGCCATGAAATGCTAAGTCGCGGCGCGCGCCCCTAAGAGGCATCCTATCCCCTTGCCTGACGTCGGTCTTGTCCCACGATGGGCAGGACGCTGACAACGACGGGCTACCAAAGCAAAAAAGAGCGAACCTTTCGGTTCACTCTTTTTTGCAATACAGGTCAACAGACCTAACCCTCACACACCCAGATACGGGCACATGCGCTTTTCGCCATGATAGGTGGTGTAAAGCCCCGTGCGCCACTCAAACGAACGGAAATGACGCGCACAAACTTCGCGCGGATCGCCGCGATAATCTGACGGATAGTAGTAAGGTCCAGTGTAATCATAGGTGTCGTAGTAGTAGCCGCGACGCGGTGCGTAATAGTTGTTTGCAATGATCGCGCCGCCAACAATGGCAGCACCAATACCAAAGCCCACAAACGGCCGATAGCCATAGCCACGCCCCGCATAGGGACGCGCAGCATAAAGACGCGGCGCATATGCACGATACGCCGGACGCCCCGAGAGACGTCGAAACTGCACCGTCGTCACATCACTCGGCAAAATCGTCTTGGCAACAGGCGCAAACGCCACCGGCGCAGCTATACTCGACGTCGACAATACCGGCAGCGCTAGAACCAACGCGCCAGCTAAACCCAGAACGCGCAATTGCAATTTTCGCAGTCCCATGAAGTCATTCCCTCAATGGTTTGGTTAGGCGACAAAGACGAGACGTATCAGACAATATACGCTACAACGCCGCAATTCCGTCATTGTTCCCAGCCGCTTAGGGCAATTTTGAGGCGCGAAAGCCATCGCCCTGGAAAAGCGCCTTTCCCCTGCACCTGCAAACGCTCCCGAACGAGCTTACAATCCAAACCGTGCCTCACACCGGCGCTCAAAAATCCTTCGCGCCAACCCCGACTTCCGCGTCCAGCCCTCACGGCACATGCGCGCCGTCAGTACCACGGGCGGCGTTGCAAAGACCGACGGCGACCGCGCACTCGGAACCGTTACAGTTGGCGCAGCCGGAAGCTGCCCACGCGGCCATGCAGGCGTGCCATTGGCAGTCGCGCCGGGCGCGCCAGAATATCCAGGCACCACACGCGCGTTCGGGTCGGCGGGAACACCGTTAGGCGACGGCACATAGCGCCCGTCTTTGTCATATTGTGCCATCACCGACGATGCGCCAGCCAACAGCAGAACGCTCACTAACACTAAATCTTTTAAACCTGATCTCATCTAGGTCATATTGGTTTCCCCGCGAAATTTTACAAGCCGCAGAACAACCACGCCTAAGCTAACAGATCTATATCCCCGCCCGCTTGACATGACCGAGGCAAAATCACCGTATGCAGCCCGATAAAACAGATCGATAAACATAGGCTTGTTGCCGCATGCCAAAATCGCCCGTCACCAAGATAGATGCCCCCACTATCGCGCACCAGAACGACATCAGCCGCCGCACGCTATTGCATAGTGCAGCAACGCTGGCGGTACACGCGGCAGCAGCACCTGTCCTGCATCACCTCGCAATCGACACGGCACTCGCTCAAGTCGCAGAAAACTCCAAATTCGCGCAGGTTTTCAATCCATACGCGGCGGCTACCAACACCGGCCCCTCCAGTCTAACCATACC
>JABFRJ010000132.1 GCA_013141255.1 Hyphomicrobiaceae bacterium | reverse complement strand
CATCCCGCATCGCTATCCGGCGCGGCACGTACCTGCGCGGATACGCCCACCGGTTCATAGAATTGTGTGCGCCGGAACTGACAGAATCGATTGTGCGTGCAGAACTCGACGCGTCGGCCGTTGAAGCTGGTTAAAGAGCCCAAACGTACGAATGCAGACTAAAAGCCACCGCGCCGCTTTGTGGCGAACACTCCGCGCGGCGTTCCGTGCGTTGACGACCACCGCGTATTGAACAGCATTTTCTGACTTCATAACTTGACGGCAGGTTCGTAAGCACACACCTGCATAATCCAATGGACGATAGTTTCATCGTGCGCGTGCATCCCCCCCGCCAACAGCGAAGTGTAGTGGCTGAAACAGATGCATTGAACCTTGATCACGCTTACCGAGAGACAAGTGCATGATGGCACCAGCGCCGATAATCCGTTGAGCATGTTTGGCAATTGCCGCATGCTGCAATTTGGTCGCCGATGTGGAACAAAAGCGCTCCGCGATAAAATCACAAGCCAGCGCGGGTATGGCGGCATCCCGCCGTACTAAATCCGCCTTGACCCGCCGGTCTTCACACCAATCGCAAATATACATTTCAGGATGATCGAGCGCTTCTTCAAAAGGCTCAAACCTTGCCGCGCAATTTCACCCCGCGTCAACCGTCTCGATGCCAACGTCAAGAGCCCAGTGAATCTTGCTGCAATCCGCATTTCGATGTGGCTTAATGAGCCTGTGGCCTGGATCGTGTTGGATGCTCACATTTATTCACTCGGAAACCATGTTTTCTGTCGTGGGCTCCTATAGCGTTAAGCGTACACCTCAATCACCTATCGGCTTTTTACCAGCAAGCAGCCTGACCCTCGACGCACCCTTCGTTAGAATACTGCATGGCAATCAAAATTCTGATCATGGGACTTCCAGGCGCTGGCAAGACGACGCTGGCACGTGCACTGGCACCTATTCTTAGCGCCACTGTTTTTAATGCTGACGAAGTGCGGGCTGGACCCCATAGCGATCTCAGCTTTTCTCACGCAGACCGCATTGAACATGCGCGACGGATGGGATTGCTGTGCGATGGTGTCGTTGCGCGGGGGGGGACAGCCATCGCCGACTTCATCTGCCCGACACCGCAAACACGAGCGGCCTTCGGAGATGCATTTGTGGTTTGGGTCGACCGCATTCGACAAGGACGGTTTGACGACACCAACGCTCTCTTTACGGCTCCCGAGCATTTCGATGTCCGCGTTGACAAAACGGGAATAGCGAGCGAATGGGCCGAAGCGATTGTTGCGAGATTAGGCGCACGGCGAGGGCAGCTGAGGCCGTCAGATTGAGAGCGTTCTGCACGCGTCAACCCGGTCCGATAAAGCGGCCCAGCATGTAAGATGCGCCCATATTGGCAAGCCCGTTCGTCGCGATCGCTTGGTCCGTATCCACGAGAGACATTTGACCACTTGCCCAATTGGCAACAAATAACCGCTTGCCATCAGTGTCGATATCAATGCCCGTTGGGGTCCCGCCAACACGAATGCTGCCGATATGGGCGTTCGTCACCCCATCGATGACGGACACAGTCCCATCCGTTCGATTGGTGACGTAGACGCGGCTCCCGTCCGATGAGATTGCAATGCCAAATGGCGCCGCGCCAACACGAACGGTGGCGTCGAGGCTCATATCGGATGTTTTGAACACAGAAATTGAACCGCTATTTTGATTGACAACGTAAAGCTTGGTGCCTGCGTGATTGACCGCCAAACTAACTGGACGAGCACCAACAGCAACGGCGTCACCACTCAGCGTATTGGTCACTGTTGCAATGACGTGGACGGTGCTCTTATCGTAGTTGCATACAAAGGCGCGCGTCCCGTCCGGGTGTAAGGCAACGTCCATAGTGTTGTAACCGGTTGGAATGCTGGTCAACACCACATTTAACGCCGTATCAATGACAGTAACGCCACCACCGGTTTGGGTTGCCACGTAGACATGAGAGCCGTTGGGAGTGATTGCGAGGCCAACCGGATTTTCCGGAACCGCGATCGTTGCTATTACATTGAAGTCCTGAACATTGATCACTGAGATGCAATTGCCGCGATAGTTGCCGACATATACCCGCTGTCCATTGGGATGAATAGCTATCCCTTGCGGATTACGTGGTGTAGCGATTGTAGCCACGTTGACTAGCGTCAGAGTATCGATCACAGACACGGTGTTCAAGTTGAAATTCGAAACGAACGCGTACGCCATGGCCGTCGTCCCACCCTGAGTTATGCGCCTGGCGGCCAGTGCTCACCAACTCCGGTCTGCGCATCTGATAAATTAATGTTGATAAGCACTCTGATCATTTGCAATAATCAGTCTAGACGCTGCAGCCGGTTACATCAACGCACTCATCCTACCCTCACTGCATGCATCTCATAGTCTCTACTTTGTGCTTGCGTTTGAGGTCTTTGCGATGCCGGCGTCAGTTCCAATCATGCTTTGCAGTTCGCTTCGCGCGCCGATTCTGCTCTCCGACGGCCGGATAACAACCTGCACGAAGGATCACACCGGCATCAACGTGCTCGCTGACATAAACAGCGACAACTTCGAAACGGCAATGCAAAAGTACAAAGCAGAGCGGACGCTCGTTTCTGAGAACCCAAGCCATCTGCCACTGTGCGGCAACTGTCACAAAAATATTGCGCGATGGGGCGAGACAGGATTGCCGCGCGCGGGATGGATACAGACCGATTTTAGCGATGCCGACAAACGCAATTTCGAGTCGGCATTCGATCCAGACGCGATCACAATGAACATCGAACTTGCCAGCCGGTGCAACATCCGCTGTATCGGTTGCCCCATCTCCGATGGTAAAGCGTTTCACGACACGAGGGCCTCTGCACTTTTAGATGTGTCCAAACTGATGGGGTGGATTGGCGAAAACGCGCGCAAGATTGCCCGTGTTCGCCTGTATCACATCGGTGAAACCTTCGTTCATCCGCAGTGGATTGAACTTTGCCGGTTCCTCAAGACGCAAAACCCAAACATCATTCTGATGACGTCGACTAACGGCATGCCGCTTTCCAAACCCAGGAACTTTGACGGCGTGCGGGAAAGCGGAATCGACGAGATAATGTTTTCAATCCATGGCACAAGCAATGATTCGTGCCAGAAGTATATGGGGCAGGCTTTTTCTTTTGAAACGGCGCTTGATGGCATGCGCCGCGTCGCCGGCCTTCGCAAGGACTATGGATTGAAACTGAAGCTGCTGTGGCGGTATTTGCTATTTGAGTGGAACGATACTGCGCAGGAAATCGCCACCGCGCAGCGTATTGCCTGCGAAATCGGCATCGACGAACTGCATTTTACTTTGACGGGCGGACCGTCTCCGTCTCAGCGCGTGCGCGTGGGAAGCGATGCTTGGCAGGCAATGCGGGCGCAATTCGCGGCCGCGTCGCAAGTTTCAGCCGACTACCAGGCCGTCACACCGATGGTCGCTATGTTCCGGCCGAACCCTGCGGCATCCGAACGGCGTTCTGGTTATTTGCCCTTCATTGAGACATCCGCCGGCTCGTCCGGGAGCGCACCTTGGCGGCCATTGTCCGCGACCAACGCCCAGAAAGCCGCGCTGCATGTGGCACTCGGCAAGGCCGCATTGGACAGTGGAAAATTCAGCGATGCCGTCGCTGCATTCGAAAAGGCAAAGAGTACGCACGCCGATCAACCTGCCTGGATTCACGGCGCACTTGGCAGGGCGTATGCTGGCCTGCAACAACCGGCAGACTCTTCGCGTGCATTCGCGGCAGCACTTGAACTCGCTTCACACACGGAAACCTACTCGCTGTATCTCGGCCAAGCCCGGGCGTTGCGGAAATTGAGCCGCTGGAGTGAAGCAGCTGGCGCCTACAAACAGGCCCTCGCCATCGCCAACCGCGACAGCACCTACGCCGAAGATCTCTTTCCTGAATATATTGACGTACTCGAAAAGGCCGGAGACGGCGCTGAAGCGCGGCGGATGCGCACCGCCCGGATAGAAGCGGTGTTCCTTGTCAATCACGACAGAAGGATCATCTATTGCCCGGTGCCGAAGAACGCCTGCACGACGTTTAAGCGGATCCTCATTGAAAACTCGAGCAATGCCGCAATGTTCCAGGATAGTAAATCATCACCGCATGTCTTTTCGCGCTCTGAGAAGGCGAACATGCGCCTCAAGAATACCAGCCTCCTGTTGGACCCGCGCTACACCAAGGTTGCGCTGCTGAGAAACCCATTCAGCCGCGTGGTCAGTGCGTACGCCAATCTATTCGTTGAGCCCCTGAAGTGGGGGCATCCGCTTGAACAGGTCGTTAAGAACGTAATCAACGAGGTCCATGTCGCGCAGGGCCTTCACCCCGACTGGCAGCTCTCCATCACATTCGAGGAATTTGTTGGCTACATCGGCCGCACGCCCGACCCGTCTCTTGACTATCATTGGCGTTCGCAGACGGCAGTAATCGGTATGGCGTTGAACGGGTTTGACGTGATTGGCAGCGTTGAGGATTTGTCGTCAACTCTTGCCGTGCTGGAGCGCACCAACGGGCTGCATGCTGAACCGCGCCGCCTGAATGGCACCACATATCACGCGAGGGCAAACGTAGAGTCGCCACATACAATGCTTCCGGCAGATCTTGCGCGCTTGGACCGCTTCCCCTCCATTGAGGAAATGTACACAGCCAAACTACACAGTGCCGTTGCGCGCCGCTACAGTGAGGATATCCACCTGTATAGCCGGTATTTCGATTTAGCCGATGGGCACGCGATTGGCCATCCGGATGCCACAAGCTCAAAGCTCAGCATGTCTCTTTCCGCATCGGCATAACCAATGGTCACCCGGCTCGCGATTGACGGCGGAACGCCCGTACGCACTGCACCCTTCGGCCCGTGGTGGATTATCGGCGATGAGGAGCGCCAGCAAATCGCCGATGTCATGGATCAAGCCGCCACAAAATGGCGTTCGAGATTCAAACTGAATGAATTCACGCGCGCAATCGGATTGCGCTACGGCTTTCGCCATGTATTCGCTACCAGCTGTGGCACAGGCGCGTTGCATGCGGCAGTCGCCGCGATCAATCCAGACCCCGGTGATGAGATCATCACGACGGCGGTGACCGACATCGGCACCCTGGCCGCAATACTGCAATGCAACGCCTTACCGGTTTTCGCCGACTGGGACGCCGCCACGTTGAATATGGATCCCGCAGACATAGAGCGGCGGATTACGGATCGTACGCGCGCGATCCTAGTGGTTCATCTGTTCGGCAATCCTTGCGATATGTCACCGATTATGGAGATCGCCAAAAGACACAGCTTGCCCGTTATCGAAGATTGTGCGCAGGCCCATCTCGCCGAATACCGCGGTCAAAAAATTGGCACGCTCGGCGACATTGCATGCTTTTCCCTCGGGCTGAAGACACTCAGCACGGACCAAGGCGGCTTGGTTGCAACCAATGATCGCCCGCTCGCCGAACGCGCCAGCGGCTTCTTAATCAAGGGCACTGACGTGCTGCCAACGGGCTTTAAGCGCGGAGCCTTCCTTGGTGGATTTTATCCATTGACCGATTTACATGCGGCCATCGGCATCGCGCAGCTCGGCCGGCTCGATGCAGCAACCGATGTCCGGCGGAGCACAGCTGCGATTTTGGATAAGGCCTTTTCAGCGTTCCCCGGTTTCCGGGTCGCTAAACCGCACGCTGCCGATAAGCATGTCTATTATGTCTATCCATTCGTCATCGATCCCGGTGCCGCGGGCGTTACACTGCAAAGATTCGTCGCTGCCGTACGCGCGGAAGGTATTCCCGACATTCATGGGCCCTACCTTGAAGGCGTTCCGCTACACCGCGCCGGCATGTTCGTCAACGAACGCACATATGGCCGTTCCGGATTTCCGCTTGTCGATGCGTCCGGCACCCGCCGCTACGACTATCGATCGTTACAGTTGCCGGCCGCCGAGCGACTACTGCCAAATGTGGGCTATTTCCATTTCAGAAACAGCTTGACACCTGAGGATGCGCGCGCAATGGCCGAAGCGGTTTCAAAAGTTGCTGCCTATTACCAAGCCTTCCCTGAAACCTCGCAAGCGGCATCAGGGACTGGAGATGCGCGCTCCAGCGAGTTAACCGCGCACCTCAAGTCCGGCAACGGTTTGCTTGCAGAAGGCAAATACGGCGACGCGTTGTGGTGTTTCCATCGCGCCATACAGATCGACGAAAAGTCAGCCGAAGCTTATTTCGGTCTTGGCTGCGTCTTCAACGCACTCGGCCAAAGAATTGAAGCCAGAACCGCTTTTGAAATGGCGGTGGAGGCCAATCCGAGATTCGCCGACGCTTATCATTGGTTGGGCGGAATGCTGGTCGACGACGAAAAATACGAAGAAGCATTCGCCTATTATGAGAAGGCGATCACCGCAAAGCCAAAAGCAGCTCACTGCTACCGCGGCCTGGCATTCGCCCAATTCAAGCACGGCCAAATCGGCAAAGCGCTGGAAAACTTCGAACAGTCGCTGCGGCTGAACCCCAAATACGTCATGGCGTACATGCAAATGGGCGACGCGCTCGCCGAAAACAACCGCATGGACGAGGCGAAGCAGTCATATGCGGCAGCGCTGGCGCTTGAGCCTGGCAATAAGAATGCTCAACGAAAGCTCGCGGCCATTGAGGCACCAGCGGTGGCCGGCAACAGCCAACCTATCAGCTGATCGTATAAACAAGAGTCGGCTAGCTTTCAGCCCTTGTCATTGATCGACGCTCAGGTCACGAGACCGTCGGGCGGTGAGAGATCCGCCACGTCCCCATCGTTAAAGTGCGCACCGGCATCCTGTCCTGACGCGTTCCGCCACTCATCGAAGGTGTACGATCCATTGCACGACCCTAGACCGGATTGACCGGCGCTGCAAGCTTCGCCTAGGCCGGCACCAGCGCCAATCACAAACGCTTTAGCGTGTCGCATGCCGAAATAGTTATTGTCCGACGCGCGGAACTGCTGCCAGAAGCGCCCGCCATCAAAATCCTTTGACGGCAACCGCAGCAGCGTTGGGTTGGCATCAGTTGCGATTATCGTGTTGTTCTTCAGCGACACACGCTCGGTGTACCATTCGTGTATTACACCGCTAACAGGATCGCGAAATACGTGTTTGTCGCGGTCATCACGCACACCGACCTGCGCGACGTCATTATCAAAAATAAGATTATTCTTCAGCATGACGCCGCGCGCATGTGTCAGCACAAGGCCGGAACCGAATGACCAGCGCCACTCATTAATTAACGGCTCCTGGCGATTGGCGGCGATTTGGCAGCGCTGCACCAAGTATGGCCCTTCCCCTGCTTCCAAATGCAGGCCGCGATAGTTGCCGTAAAAAATACTGTCTTCAACGCGGACATCACGATTTTCCAGATCTATCCATCCGCCAGTCGCCATGTTGCGAATGCTGCGGTGAATGCGGATCGTCACGCGGTTGGACCTCGACACCTTCAGACCGCAAGGCCAGCGCCGGTACACACCGGCCCAATTGCCCCGCCAATTGTTGAGATTGGTTTCACAGCCTTCAATCAGCAAATTTGTGCAGTTCGCCGCGTTCAAGCCAATGCAGCCGTTGCCGTTGAAGCGCGAATTCCTGATGGTGATATTGTGATTTTGCGAGCCACCCAGGTAGATACCCTTATTGTTGTTCGCTGAAAATTGGCAGTCCTCGACCACGACATTGTTGCAGCTCGAAATTTGCAACGGCGCACAGAGTGGCGCTGCGTGAAGCGACGCGTCATGACGGAACACCAGCCCCCGCAAAATCACGTTTTTTCGCCCGGCCAGATGAAGAGCGATCGAACGGGTGGCAACCTCGCAGACTGCGTGCGCGGGATCCTTTCCGCCGGGCGGCGACAAGGTGATGGTTCGGGCAGCAGCATCGACATAAAATGACCCTGGCGCCAGTTCTGACGCCGCAAGTTGCTGGCGCAGAACTTTACCATCCATCACCAGCACTTCACGCCGCAGCATCAATTCCGGC
>JABFRJ010000301.1 GCA_013141255.1 Hyphomicrobiaceae bacterium | reverse complement strand
TTGAAGATATTGCAAACGCCGTCGTTTGCAAGTTAGTCTTTATCGAGATCCGTACGTCAGCTGGACGCCGGCCGCAGTTAACACCGCGTGGACTCCCGCCGCCTGATCGCGTGGCGTATGAGAGTGCCCTGTTCGGCGCTGGGTGGGACTAAAAGAAGGCGCGGTGTGAAGAGAGTTTGCGTTGAAGCGGATGGACCAGCATTCGGCGCATTACCAAAAAGCTGCGGAATGCGATTTGATCCAAATATGCTCTAGCAACGTTGGCTACCCTGCAGTAGTTTCCGGATCAACAACAATCGAGTTGGACAATGACCGGCAGCTCAAATTTTACACGACCAAGTAAGCATTCTCCCTATCTTACTGACCCGAACCGCCTCGGCGATGTAATAGCCGCAATCCAGGCGATGTCGACTTATAAGCAATATAAGTTGCCATTCGACGCATGGTCAGATCGAATTTGCGGGGATCTCAGTCAGTCAGCAAAATGGAAGGCAATCTTCTCAGACCACCCTGAGTTTTTCCGCCTCGACACAGGTCGAGAAAAGGCCTCACTGGTTTGGCGGAGGCAATTTCCCAAAAGGTTCGACACGAATAAGGGGCGGCCGCTTACTGCGGAAGAGTATTTGCTCGTGCCCGATGTTGAAAAATCGAAGTTGTCACGCAATCCCCTACAGCCAGCGGATATCAAAGCGCTCATTGATACCGCTATCAGCCTGCACGCACGTGCGCTTGAGCAAAGGCAAGACAAAAGATGGTGGTTACCGCTGGCAAGTGGTGGGGGTGCGCTCATTGGTGCAGTCATCGGTGGTTTGCTTCGAGCGTGATAGTCCTGGTCGGGGGGAGTCAAAGTTTGAGTTTTCATTTCGAACATAGTCAACCTTGCTGCCGCATCCGACCATCCCTTTCAAAGGCCATATCTTAGTCTTTGACCCCAAACACCTGCTTCAGCCGTTCAACCGTTGTGCGCCACTTCGGCACCGTCGGCTTGCTGATCGTATTCTGATTTCCGAACATGCCAAGTTCATGCACGGCTTCTGCTCTATCGACAGCCTTCAGCCACTCGACAGGGATGAAGTATTCCGAGCGATCGGCATCAGCGGAGAATTGTCGATGATAGTGACCCGCCGACAGAACATCGAGCGCCTTCCGCTCGCCGTTTGGCGTCGAGAGCATGAAATCTGCCGCAGCAACTCGCGGGCCTCTTACTCTGGCGACCCCAACAAAGCCACGACCTGGAATCTTCACCCAAATTCGATCACCTTCCTTCAATTGTCGAAGCGAATTGCTGTACCAAGATCCGCCACCAGCGCTGATGAAGCCAAAACTAACAGCCTCATCCCACGATCGGCTGCCGTCTTCACCAAACGAAGCGTAAAATTCCCCGTTCCAAGGTTCGCGATCTCGCTTAGGGGCTTCCGCAGCATTCGCCTGTGTTTCTGCCGGATCAAGCAACCAAGTGCGGCTTAAAAATGTGTCGCTATCGTTTGCAAACACTTGGAAGCAAAGCACGTTGATCGGAATATCGCGCTCGTTAAGGTAATTCACGATGCGGACCGTGCTATCATCGATCTTGTCGGCAACGATGACAATCTGATGGCTCGCATTCAACATATCCTCTTCGAGTTCAATGCCAAAGCGGCTTTCGAAGTCAGCGCCCAGATCCCGCCCAGGAGCAAAGCGACTATAGATCGCCGCGACATCCTCGGCTTTAAGTTCCTCGACAAAGGTAGCGTAGTCGATCGCTTGGGCGACCACGTCACGAGGTGTGCGGTCTCGCTTCAATTCGATCAAAACCAATGACCCGTCAGGAGCGATCGCAATAAGATCGATCCTACCACTAAATCCCGTGACACACTGGCGGCCAACGAGCATCCATTGATCATGTAGAATGGAAGGAGCGGCAACAATCATATCTTCGAGAAGCTCTTCTTTGGGAAGGGTAGCTTCTGCAAGAGGTGCGGGCGCTGCACCGACTTTCCAAATGGCATGACGGATGGTCATCGAGTTCCTTCGCAATCCTATAGCTGTGTTGAACAATGAATTGTGGGGTGGTGCCCCATATGGGATTTCGGCAGACAAAGCATCTTCTGAGTTTTGACCGACTTAGAACTTCGGCAATGGCCCCATCGGCTTCAAGAGACCTGGATATGCCTCGCCGTCGGGGCTATATAATTGAAGGGCAAGCCTCTTGCACACGTAATCATGTCCCTTGCTACGGACCAGTGCTGAAACATAGGCATCTCCGGCCTTCTCTCCTGCTTCTAGGATAGCCTTCAGTCTCGGATCGCTCTTCGTTCGTCCCTTCATGGTGTAGTAAAGTTGATCCCAAGCGTCATCGCCCAGTGGGAGTGCGCAATCGCCATGCATGGCCTCGACAACCCCCAATGTAACGCCGCCACGAAAGACTTTGTCTTCGATTGAACCTTTCGGGTAGGGGGAATGAGGCATTGCGTCCGGAGTCGAATTGGACTGTGCGTGACTCAAGCCAGCCAATGCGCAGAAGCAGAACAGCGCAGCGACTAGTCTTCCGAATTGCTGCATGTTGACCTCGATACAAAAGAAAAAAAATGAAAAGTAAAAGCGGCGCTTATTGAGCCGCAATCAAATCCTCAGGTTCAACGTAAGCGGTGCGAACAGCTTCGTGAAGGGCCAACATGGCTGCGAAATCAGCCGCGCCAGTTAAAGGTGCCAAATCGAAGCCCGCGCAGATCGCCATGTCCTTCTGCGACATGTAGCTGCCGTGGACGAGGACTTCGCGGATTTGATCGGCGGCGTCCGGATACTCACGTTCCTCAGCGTCGTGGTTCTGAAGCAAGAATTCGCGGTAACAGTGCTCAATGACGGGCTTCGAATGAGCTTGGATCTCTTCGACGACCCGCAAGATTTCGCGGACCTTGATGTCCAGTGCTTGATGTGTGCTGAAAAAGATGTTGCCGTTGGGGTGAGCGGACTCGTTGCGATTGTCCACCAGCTTGGCGTAGGTGCCGATCTTGGCATTATCGCATTGGATGAGCCGCAGGAAGCGGAGCACGTTGCGCTCGGGCACGACACTGAACGCAAACGGTGACGCGGCTTCAAGCATCGGGCGCTCGTCCCGGCTGAAGCCAATCAACCCCATCTCGAACTCTTTCGGTTTGGCCTGCCGGATCTGCCAGATGTTGAAGTAAACAAAGCTCATCGTCAGCATGTGGTAGGCGAGGAAAGCGAACTGATATTTGCCGTGCGTGTAGTTGGTCTCGAAGGCATCCCAGAGGAACTCGATGTACTCCTGCTCCTTCTGGGTTTTGAAGGACAGCGGCAGATAGTCGGCAAGCTCGCGCGCCTCATCCATGACTCATGCCTCCACGGGTTCGACGCCAGCCGCAACGGCCGCCGGTTCCTCACCCCAGACACGGGCGAGTGTGGCTTGGATTTTCTTTTCGAAGCGCGCGATAAGCTCGCGGTTGGCTGCCACCAGCGCCTGCTCGGCTTCGATCTCGGCAACTATGTCCTGTTGCGTGGCGAGAGGTGGGAGCGGGATTTTGGCCTCGTTTAGACTGCGTATCGGAAGCTGCGGTTGTGCAGAGCCTGAAGCAATCGCATCCCTCTGACTGCGAAAATTCTCCGACTGAAAGAAATGAAACAGGTAGCTTGATAAAAGCTGGTCAGGGTTGGGCCGCAATATGAGCATGCCAGAATTGATCCGGATGTGCTCAAATTCAACGGTTTCGTCATAAAGTGCAGTGTTCCCGATTGTCCCCCGCGTCGTCAGCAGAACGTCCCCCCTCGCAAGCTTGCCTTTTCTCAGCGCCAGATCCTTTTCGGCGCTGATGAATTCCAAATCATCGAACCTAAAGCCGTCCGAACGAACATTCTTTGTATTGAGAAACAGGCAATCACCCGAAGAGGTGAAGTCCTCTTTGCTGGGATAGTTTGACCCACGGTCGCCGTCGATGATTTGAAATGGTGCGTCTTCAAACTTTTGGATCGGCCACTCTGGATGGATCGGAATGTGTGGGCGGTAGTTGTCGAGGACGGCGCGGGCGCCGTTGATGACTTTCTGATAGCCCTCGATCTCCGCCACGATCTCCTTCTGCACATCCAGCGGCGGCAAGGGGATCTCAGCATCGTTAAGCTTTGAAAGAGTTAAGCGCGTGATCGCAACCCCGGACATCATCCCCAGCATATATCGCTTTCCGATCGGGGAATTGAGATAGCTGACCAGAAACCGGTTATCCAAGACGCCTTCCTTCCCTCGAAGGACAGCGACACTTGAGAGCAGGGAGAATTCTTCATCCAACGAGTTGATGGTTGCGATTCCCGTTGTGGCTCCGTCTTTGATGTAAAGAACGTCGCCTTTTTTTACCGGACATCGGCGATAGATCTCATCGTGATCTGCCTTAGAAAGATAGGTCACATTGTCGAGCGCAATGCCCCAATCTTTTATGTTTTTTGCCGTGATGTAAAGATAATCGCCCTTTTCCTGACTCTTCGGTGAAAAATGAGTGCCGTCCATAATACGCTCGCATACATCCCCAAGTCGAACCTTTCGTACCAACGACGCATTGGGTGCAATTTCCCGATATCGCTCACCACTGAGATTATAGTCGCGGCTTTCGGCGATCTTGGACTTCGGAACGACGAGTCCAATCAACATCGGTAGAACTTCGACAGGCCTCTTCCCACGCAGGGCATCGAGGTAGTCCGCAAGTTCCGCCTGCACCTGTGGTAGGTCGTTCTTGTCGCTGGCGCGTCGTTGCGCGCCAAGACCAAAGCCATCGTTTTCCACCTTGAAAAACGCAACGGTGTCGGCTGCCTTGGCAAGCGCCTTATCGAGGATCAGGATCGACGTCTTCACGCCGGAATACGGATTGAAGCAACCTGCAGGAAGCGAGATCACCGCCACCAGAGAATTCTCGACAAGCATCTTGCGCAGCTCGGAATAAGCGCTCTGGCTTTGAAAGATGATGCCTTCCGGTACAATGATGCCTGCGCGCCCCGTGGGGGTCAGATGCTCGGCCATATAGTCGACGAATAGCACTTCGCTGCGCTTGGCCTGGATCGAAAACCGCTTGTGGGGCTTGATTCCGCCCTTTGGCGACATGAAGGGCGGGTTCGCCAAAATCACGTCGGCGAACTCGTTCCAGCGGTCCTCAGATGTCAGTGTGTCGTACTCATAGACATGCGGATCAGTGAAGCCGTGCAGGTAGAGGTTGACCAGCGACAACCGCACCATGTCCGGCGAGATGTCGTAGCCCTTGAAGTTCGTGGCCAGCCGCCCGCGCTCGTCTGGTGTCAGCGTGGCCTTGCCCTTGGCGTCCGTATTGGCCTTCAATATATGCTTATATGCTGAAATCAGAAATCCCGCCGTGCCGCACGCGGGATCAAGGACCGTTTCGCTTTTCTTGGGATCAAGAACCGAGACGATGAATTCAATGATATGGCGTGGCGTGCGAAATTGCCCAGCGTCACCCTGCGAGCCCAGGACTGACAGCAAATATTCAAATGCATCACCCAGCCTCTCGCTATGATCGTAGGTGAATTCGTTGATGATCTTGAGAAAGGCCTTCAACGTCTCGGGGTCGCGATAGGGCAGGTAGGCATTCTTGAAGATGTCGCGAAACAGGACGGGTATGCCGTTGTTCTCGGGCATCTTCGCGATACCCTCCCCATAGAGCCCAAGCATTTCGTGCCCACCAAGGCTCGGCGCCATGAGCTTGGCCCAGCCGTAGCGCGCGAAGTCGCCCGTGAAGAATGAGCGCTCGCCGCCAGACATCTCGGTTGCTGCGTCCATGTCGTCCATGAACTTGTAAATCAACGCAATTGTTATCTGCTCGACCTGACTTTTGGGATCGGGCACCTTGCCAACAAGAATGTCCCGCGCCGTATCGATACGGCGTTTTGTTTCGGTATCAAGCATTGAACATCTTTCAGGTCATGAACTGGTTCAGGGACACATAGTCCTTGATATAGTCAGGAACGCGAGTTCGGAACGGCTCAGGTACAGCCATAAAATCATGCATGTTGAATGACTGTGACGTATGCAATCGGCCGCGTTTGGATCGATCATCAATCATGATTCGGATGTTCGGGTCTGTCACGTAGGCCTTAAAGTAGGTCTTAATAGCCGGGATTGCTTCGGGATCGTCTGGAGTCGAATCCGCGACAAATTTCGCAAATTCTTCCTCTAAAAGCTCGTCTTTCGACTTGAAGCGCGGGATGAGATTGAAGATTTTCTCTAGGATTTCTCTCAGCCCAATGCGTCGGTCAACCCCAGATGCCTTCCTGAGCCGGTCAAGCGAATAGACCGCATCAGGCTTTGCAAACACTTCGCGGTTGACGTGATCAATGACGTGGTCCCATTGCCCGGCTTCAATCGCCTTCGCGATCACAGGATCTTCTTTGACTAGATCTTCAAATTTCTCGAAGAACATCCGATCAATCTTCATCCCGTCTGCGCCGACGGTTTGAACCTTCATTGTGGCAATAAGGTCTGCGCCGTCGTATATGAAGGGAGTGCCAGGGTCGCGAAAACCCCCGCCTGTTGCTTCATCGTCGTCGCGAGGTTCTGAGATCGGACCTCTCGGCTTTGGCAGTTTCAACACCTCGTCGTAGTTGAACTTCTCCTCGAAGAACTCACACGTGGCAAAAAAATCGAACAATTTATAGGACGTCTTGTACGGCGCTTTGACACCGGTCTTTATGGCATCATCAAAGAGCTGCTCAAAAAAACTGTGCTTCCGCGTTCCGCGCCCTTTGATCTGAATAAAATCGGTGGGCGAAAAGACAGGCCGGAATAAGCCAAGATTGAGTAAGTCGGGGCAGTCGTAACCCGTTGTCATCATTCCAACTGTCACACAAACCCGCGCCTTGCTAGTGCGATAGGCGGGGATAATGTTGGCCGATCCCATGAGATTGTTATTCGTGAAGTTGATCGTGAACTGCTGAGCATCCGTGATCTGGGACGTGACCTGGACCGCGAAGTCTGATTGATACTTTCCCGGATAAATCTGGTCGGCCATCTCATTGAGGATCTGCGTTAGTTTCGTCGCGTGCGGTTGACTGACTGCAAACACAATGGATTTTCCGAATTCCCCACTGATCGGGTCGCGCAACCCGTTCTCTAAGAATGTCTTGCAGAAAAGCTTATTGGTTGGATCTGAGAAGAATCTCTTCTCAAAGTCGCGTTGCTTCAGAGCAACTTCGCCCTCTTCGCCACTGTCATCTGTCATCGGCACGACATAGCCGGCATCCGACAGGAGCTTGGTAGTCACCTCCGTCCGTGCGTCAATGACAGTCGGATTGATCAGGAAGCCGTCTTTGACGCCATCAAGTAGCGAGTAGCGAAATGTGGGTTGGCTGTCTTCGCACCCAAATGTTCGATAGGTATCGAGCAGGATGCGGCGCTCAGCTTCGCGAGGGTCCCGCGTGGTGGCATTGTCCGTGTCATATTTTTTCAAATAGTCGCGCGGCGTTGCGGTCAGTCCGAGCTTGTAACCTACGAAGTAGTCAAATACTGCGCGTGCATTTCCACCGATCGAGCGATGGGCTTCGTCGGAAATCACGAGATCGAAGTCCGTTGGCGAAAAGAGCCTTTGATACTTATTGTTGAAAAGGAGCGATTGCACCGTCGTTACCACGACTTCCGCATGCCGCCACTCATCGCGGGTCTCTTTGTAGATCACCGATTTAACGTCGGGCTTCAGCAACGCGATGAAGGCCTTTTGAGCTTGGTCCTCAAGTTCTAAGCGATCCACCAAAAAGAGGACGCGACGGGCATTGCCTGTCCGAATAAACAGCTTGATGATCGAAGCCGCTGTAAGCGTCTTGCCCGTTCCAGTGGCCATCTCAAAGAGAAAGCGATCCTTACCGTCTTTCACTGCGCGCTGGAGTGCGTGGACTGCCCGGAGCTGATAGGGACGGAGAAAGCGAAGCTTGTTTTTGTCGATGAATTCGGGACGCTCTGCCTCACTCTTCCAAGCCGCCTCTGACTGGTACGTCGGGCGCTGGGTCAGGACAATGTAATCTGCTGCTATGGGCTCAGCTACCAATTGAACGGGGTTAGGC
>JABFRJ010000027.1 GCA_013141255.1 Hyphomicrobiaceae bacterium | reverse complement strand
CAGAATTCGGTCGCAAGCTAAGGTGCAGGTATGTTCGTGCGAACATATGGTACCAAACTTTGAGCATCAGCGCTCTCCGAGACAAAACGCGCAATATACTAGAAACACAGACAAATCTGAGTAATGAGCATCTTCCAACCGGCAGCGTTTTGGCCCGAAGCTCAAGAATGCTTGACCGGTCATAGCGCAACAAGCGCAAATTCGCAGCGCGCACAGTCTACGAGACGTTAAATACCAACCATTGCGCCGGTCGGGCGAGCTACTCGTTATTGGGGCGCGGGTCCGAAACTAGATCGACGCGTTTCTTGAAAGTGGCCGACAGACCGTACGTAGGCGAACCACCCCACCTTTTATAAGCAATATCAAGACGAAAAAGGGTGAAAAAATACACGTTGAATTGACCGATCTTATTGATTAGACAGGCGACGTCGGAGAACTGCAATGAGAGGGTCTGTTATGCGATCCTATGCAGTTTGATTGATACATAGTCCGGACGGACAAAGCTGGTGAATTGGCGTCGCGCGACAGTGGCAGCTTGACCGGTCTGCTTGGATCGCACCAAGCTTAAAGAGCACCTCCGGAGGGGTGGCCGAGTGGTTTATGGCTCCAGTCTTGAAAACTGGCGTACTCGCAAGGGTACCGTGGGTTCGAATCCCACCCCCTCCGCCACAACAGCCTTTCCTCCACCATTTTGGTGGGAATGCGAACCCACGGTCGTCCGCGCGCGAAGGCGCCCCCAAAGTATGTGGGTTCGAATCCCACCCCCTCCGCCAATACACAACGTCACCTGCCCCTTCAGATTTCCTTCGGCTTGAGTTCGACGCCTGAACCTCAGTGAACCGCGTCCCGACGTTGGACCAGACAGTGCTAGTTTTTGTCGCGCGGATGTAGTTGCCGCATCTGCCGCAGGGTACGATGTGGGCGGCTCGAAAACGCCTGGATCAAGAGTTTAAACGCGTTAAATTGCAATATGACGACGTATTCAGTTATTTAGTCAGCGAATTCATTTCATACCAGTCGATCCACGACCGGTTGCAACAGTCCCGTCAGACCGAAGGGCACGTCCTAGTCGGTAAATTTCAAATAGATCGCCTCCACGCTTTCTGGAGCATTGCGAGCGGAATGATAACGACACACGCAAAGCTTACAGTGACGATGCCCGGTCCGTCAGTGACCAGAGTCGAAATATCATCTCGCGCAATACGGACATTCAAGAATTGGAGGCTGGTGTAAGTCTGCAGGTTCGCCACAGGGGCGTAACATCTGGCTCGGCCATCAATACACGAAATAAAATCTTGAAAATTCAGCAGTCGCGTGCCGTTTGCTTCACGCGCGTGTCTAGGCGATACTGACTATTGACGCCGTAGGTCTGAGTTCGCGACTTGAGATAAGATCGCAGTTGGCAACTATGGGCGCCGGGTTGAATTTAATGCGAAGGCCTTGAGAGTGAAAACACAGAAGCATCCGTCAGGCAGCACTAAGTCAGCGCGTCTTGCGGTTGATATTGGTGGAACATTCACCGACATCGTTCTCGAAGTCGGAGTGAAGCGACATACGCAGAAAATTTTGACCACACCAAAGGCTCCCGAGAGTGCAGTGATTGAAGGAACAACGCAGATTTTGGCGCAATCTGGCGTTACATTTGCAAGTATTGATGCATTTGTTCACGGCACAACGCTGGCCACAAATGCAATCATCGAACGCAAAGGCGCGAAGACTGCGCTAATCGCGACAGACGGATTCAGGGACGTCCTAGAGATTGCGGACGAAGGCCGCTTCGATCAGTACGACATCAACATTGTCAAAACTGCGCCACTCGTACCGCGCGAGCTTCGGTTTACCGTTCCAGAACGTATGGACGTGATGGGCGCAATTCGCCGACCTTTGGATGAAAGCGCTGTCGTGGCACTGTGCCAACGGTTGCGGGAGGAAGGCGTAGAATCAGTTGCAGTCGCACTCATCCATTGTTATGCGAATGCCAGCCACGAGCAACGCATCGGTGACATACTCTCACGACTATGCCCCGAAATCAGTGTTACTTTGTCGTCCGAAGTTTGCCCAGAAGCTCGCGAATTTGAGCGAACTTCGACCGCCGTTGCCAACGCATACGTCCGACCGCTGATGTCGGGGTATCTCCTGCGTTTGCAGGCCGAGATGCATAAACGCGGCTACACATCTCCGATCCATTTGATGACGTCAGGCGGTAGCCTCGCGAGTTTGGAGACGGCTGCAAAGTTTCCAATACGGCTTGTGGAATCAGGGCCAGCAGGCGGCGCGATACTCGCGGGCCGACTTGCAAAGGCGCGAGGAGAAGATCGCATTCTATCATTCGACATGGGTGGTACGACTGCAAAAATTTGTTTGATTGATAACGGCCTGCCGCGCACCGCACGCGCGTTTGAGATGGATCGCCAATCGCGTTTTATGAAAGGCAGTGGCAGTCCAATTCGTATACCTGTAATTGAGATGGTCGAAATCGGAGCTGGAGGCGGCTCAATAGCTCGAGTTGATGCATTGAGACGCATATTGGTCGGTCCTGATAGTGCGGGTGCCGAACCCGGCCCAGCTTGTTACAATCGTGGTGGGGCCAAGCCCACGGTGACCGACGCCGATCTTATGCTGGGAAAAATAGATCCCGAAAACTTCGCTGGCGGAAGTATAAAGTTACAAAGTGATTTGGCACACGCAGCGATTTCAGAACATATTGCCACTCCTCTACAGCAAGATGTCCAGACAGCAGCTTATGGCGTCGCTGAAATCGTCGACGAAAATATGTCAAACGCAGCTCGAGTTCATGCAGTCGAGCGCGGGGCGGCTGTTGCCGATCGGACGATGATCGCTTTTGGCGGCGCTGCCCCTCTGCACGCATGTAGGCTCGCCGAAAAATTGGGAATTCAGCGCATCATTATACCCGTCGACGCAGGCGTTGGTTCGGCCATTGGTTTTCTCGAAGCGCCCGCTGCATACGAGTTGGTGCGCTCGCGTTACATGCGTCTTGACGCGCTTGATCCTGCAGTAGTCAGCCAACTGCTCGACGAAATGGAACGAGAGGCAACGATGCATTGCCGATCTGCAGCGGGAGAACAAACGCTCACAGCACGAAAATCGGTTTTCATGAGATATGCCGGGCAAGGTCATGAAATAGCAATCGCGCTCCTTGGTCATTTAGGCGATGCGAGTGGCACCGCAACACTTAGAAATGATTTTGAGCATGAGTATGCCAAACTTTTCTCGCGCCATATTCCAGGCGCCGCTATCGAAATTATGAGCTGGATGGTCCATGTTTCGACTGCGGTTGCATCACCATGCGTTATCCCTAAATGCACAACAGAGTTGGCGGCTGTGCCGAAAGGAAAGCGGCAAGTCTTTGACGCGTACCAGGGCTTGAGCCTTGAGGTTCCACTATATGAGCGTTTGGCTTTAAAGCCAGGTATGCGTATCGTTGGACCCGCAGTCGTCGTGGAGGCAGGAACATCAACGTACGTTTCTTCAACCTTTGATGCAGCGCTTGACGCCGAATTCGCTCTTGTCTTGACTGCAAAAAGTGCTGCCAGATGACCCACAAATGCACGGGAAGACTACAATGACTATAGTGCATGGCGATATTGAACGGCAGATTATGTGGAACCGTTTGATCGCAATTGTCGAGGAACAGGCGCAGACGCTGCTGCGGACCGCTTTCTCTCCGATCGTCCGTGAAGCCGGGGATTTATCTGCCGGTGTTTTCGACGCTCAGGGGCGAATGTTGGCCCAAGCAGTCACCGGTACGCCGGGACACGTTAATTCGATGGCCGAGTCCGTTAAACACTTCATCCAGCATTTTGGCCTCGGGTCGATGAAGCCAGGCGACGCTTACATTACGAATGATCCTTGGATGGGTACGGGCCATCTCAATGACTTCGTCGTGACCACACCGTGTTTCTATAAAGGCAAACTGATCGGGCTATTCTCGTGCACGTCACATATCATCGACATCGGCGGCATCGGGTTCGGGCCCGACGGTACCGATGTCTTCATGGAGGGGCTCTATATCCCATTTCTGAAGATCTTCGATGAAGGCCGAATAAACGATAGCCTAATTGCAATCATAAAGGCGAACACGCGACTTCCAATCGACACCATTGGCGATGTCTATTCACTAACAGCTTGCAACGATGTGGGCTGCCGCCGACTTGTCGAGATGATGGGAGAGTTTCAGCTCGACGCGCTCGACGACTTAGCCGCACATATCTGCGCTCGATCACAAGCGGCAGTGTTGTCTGCAATTGCCAAGTTGCCGAAAGGCAGTTGGACAAATCAAATGATCACAGACGGCTACGATGATCCGATCACACTTGCGGCCACGACGACCATTAGCGAAACCGGTATTCACGTCGACTATGCCGGAACTAGCGCAATGGCGTCTCGCGGGATCAATGTGCCATTGGCTTATACGACCGCTTACACCGTATTCGGACTCAGTTGTATCGTTGCCGCCCAAATCCCTAACAACGCCGGATCACTTGCGCCACTAACAGTTTCGGCGCCGCGCAGTAGCATCCTCAACGCTCCCAAGCCCGCGGCAGTATGTGCCCGCCACATCGTCGGACAAATGCTGCCAGACGTGGTCTTCGGATGTTTGGCAAAGGCCATCCCGGACAAAGTACCGGCAGAAGGGACATCGTGCTTGTGGAATTTGAATGTACGCGGCGCAGTTCGTGCCGGAGCAGACGGCAACTACGGCTTCACTATGGCCGTGACGTCCAATGGTGGCACAGGGGCTCGTCCAACGGCTAACGGCCTCTCGGCAACAGCCTACCCATCTGGCGTGAAGGGAACGCCGGTGGAAATTGCTGAAAGTATCGCGCCGCTAATTTTTTGGCGCAAAGAGCTGCGTGAAGGATCTGGCGGGGCAGGACGGACCTCAGGCGGGGATGGTCAAATCATAGAAATTGAAAGTGGAATAGATTTGCCGTTCGAGCTCCTCGCAGCATTTGACCGCATCGATCATCCCCCGCGAGGTCGCGCTGGCGGTCTCGATGGAGCACCGGGTGTCGTTGCCATCAAGGGTGGGCGAATTCTCAAAGGTAAAGGGGCACAGACCATCAATGCGGGCGAGCGGCTCATCGTGATGACACCGGGCGGTGGCGGATTGGGTGACCCAGCACAACGTCACAAATAGTCAATTCAATATAGCGCTCGACCGTGGCGACGTTACATCTGCATACGCTGTCCCGCCACAAGCAATCATGGCCTCACGAAGTCCGCCGGTTAGATGGTTCTACAAATATAATCGAGCAACATTTAACCAGGCTGCGTTGTCCTTCTGTCGCTGTGAGTTACAGAATCCGCAATGTCAAAATATAACGTCTCCATAATATCAACGCATCTCTCCCACTCAAAGTGTTTCAACACAAAAGCTCGACCTGATAAGCCCAAGCGTTGTCTTAGGTCGCAATCCAATACCAATTGAGAAAGTGCATCAGCCAAAGCTCCGGGGTTCTCATGCGGCACAATTAGCCCGGTCACATCGTCGCGTACTACCTCCGGAAGTCCTCCAACGTCAGTGACGACAACCGGTATACCGCACGCGCTCGCCTCCACTACAGCAACACCGAAGCTCTCTTGCCGACTTGCGGCGACATAGATGTGGAGTTTGTTCAGCCAAAACGGCACCTCTGAGTGTGGAACTGCTCCTGCCAGCGTGACAGTACCCACCAATTCGAGCCGCTCAATCAATTCTACAAGTTCGGCGCGTTGCGGGCCATCGCCCACTATCAGCAATCGCAATCGCGATGCTAGTCCTGCGTCTCGATTGCGCAAATTGGACCGCAACAAAGCAAATGCCTGGATCAACACATCGATACCGTAGGGGCGCGCCAATGTTTTGACGGTACCTATTGTAAGTGTGTCGACGTCACGATTGTTGCATGGATAAAAAACTCGGCAATCAACTCCGAAAGGCGTCACATAGGGCTCTCGTCGGCCCCGCGCAAGCAACAGCGTCTCTGCTGCCATCTCATTGCTTGTTGAAGCGATACGCGTTGCACGTCGTAAATTCCAACACACAAGCGCGCGGTTGAGGCGCGACAACTTAGGAAATGTAAAAACATCGCTGCCCCACACGGAAAGCAAAGATGGGTAAAAGCCTGTCAAAGCCGCTGTTGTACCGTATCCGCTGGCGTAGTGAGTATGCAGTAAATCCGGACGCAACCGCCTTAATCGCCAAGCAAGGAGTGCTGCGTTCAAAAAATATCCAATCCGCCCCGAGAATGGCAGGCGTTCAATTCGCACGCTGTCGGGTAGGGTGTCGGTCAATATTGGATGTTGCGTAAACAGTGTTATGTCGTGACCGCGCCGTGAGAGTGCGACAAGCCATCGCTGTGTATGGATCGAGTTGGCTGGCGCAAGCATTGCAATTTTCATGCGAACATATCCAATTTCTATCACTTAAGCGTTGTTGCGCCTGGTGCACGCAACGCGACGAGCAACCAAAGACCAAGACCGAATCCAAAGTTATTTTGCGTGAGCGCGACCTCAAATGTTTCATGCGTCAGTCCACCGATAAGTATCGCTAGGCTCGCGTCGTGCAGTGGTCGTTGCGCCGCGGACGTGACGACCAGCCAACAACCAACCAAAAAAATCGACAATCCAACAACTCCGAATTGGTAAAGCAATTGCACGAAGCCGTTATGCGCAGAAAGGCCTAAAAATCGTCCAGATAATATTTCGCCTGGTAAACGGCCCAGTCCTCGACCGACGAGGCGATTTTTCTCAATCTCATAGATAACAGTAGACCAAATTACGTCTCGGCTCGACAGCCCCCAAATTGATCTTGCTGGGGGCGAGGAATTTTGGGGCGGGGGAGCGTGAGAGATGGCGAGTTCGGTGTTGGTGTGAGCGAGTGAGCGATTGTAAAGCGTCAACGGAAATACTATCGGCAGCGCCAAAGCAATTGCGGCAAACGACAAGACGAACCGCGAAGAGCTAAGGTGCGGTGTCACGCACAGCCAAATACAAACAATAGCAACTAACACAATGCTGGCGCGTGACGATGTCACGAACACCAAACTCAACGGCACTGCGAGCAACGCAATTGCCATTTCCTTGGAAATATCGCGCTTCAGAGCCGCCACAACTTTCAGGATGACAAGTGCTAAAAGCCCGCCCGTGGAACCGTACATATTCGGATTCAGATAAGCGTCTCCGCGACCCAGAACGAAATCTGCCATAAGAAATGCCGACAATCCTGCACAAATGCCAACTGCACAGAAGGCGCCAGATGTTGAATTCGATTGCAGCGGTGCAATGAGAAGAACCGCACCAATCAATCCCAACTGCAAGATTTGCAATAGCGCCTGTTGATGCGTAGCCCCATTGATCGTCAGGCCAAATGCCAAGAGCACAATAATCGCAATGCCACCCCAGTACATGTCCGACTGTCTGAAGCGAGACGCTGAGTTCATAAGTATTGTCGCACTGATCGCTAGTGCCAAATACCCGAGGCCACGCAACGGCTGGCGGGCTGAGAGGAACGGCAAAAACGGCAATGCCATTAGCAAAATATCGGCTGCTCTGGCGTCAAAAGCCATACGCAAAGACTGGCTGTTACTGGCGTTGGTCATACGCGCGGTGCTCATGAGCGCACCTTGCTTGCTATTAGCAGCAGTAAAATCAGCGCCGCAAACATAGAAGCAGCGCACCATAACCATATTGCGTGAAGCACTGAAACTACAATCCCAGCTGCAAGCCCACCCGCAAGCAACCCAATTCTACCAATTTCTGCACAGAGCAAAAGCCACGGTTGCCCCAAAGCCAGCACGGATGGACTTGAAATTCTCAGCGCGACATCAGCCGCAACAGTCAAAGCTAACGGCCATTTCAGCTCGAAAAGCGCACCGTAGCCCTGCAGTCGATCGGGAGAAGCCAAGAGTTGCAAAGTTTGCAGCCCTGCGGCCGTTGCAGCAAAAGCCAAGCCGCCCCACATTAATGGCGCAATCATCCATGCTCGGTTAGGAGCACTGCCCATAAGCTGTTTGAACAAGAGCGGCGCTGCGTAGTTGCAAGGAGTTGCTACAATTTGGGCAAG
>JABFRJ010000215.1 GCA_013141255.1 Hyphomicrobiaceae bacterium | reverse complement strand
AAAGGCTGTGGCGGCGACACATCGCGCACCCACAAGCACACTTAAATCCACACGAGCTTGCTCGGTGTGGGTTTCGGTGTGGGTGCTTGCTCCTGTATACAGCATACTTGACGGTGTTGGATGATGAAGCTTACGGTGCGGCACACTAATGGCTATGAGGGCAATGCACATGACACCGAACAAGCCTCGCCTCGCCCATGCCATCGGATGCCCTGCGGGTGTTGCGCCGGAATTATCGGCGCGCATTCTTGCTGACCGCGAGATCACTGAGGCGGCTCAGATCATCGTCATCGGTGACGCTCGCGTGTTGCGCCGCGGCGCCGAAATTACGGGTGTTGATCTCGATGTTGTGACCGTCGCTGACGGCGCGCCTTTGCCGCTGACTGATAAACCCATTTTGATTGATCTTGGACATCTTGATCCCGCGAGTATTCCTGTTGGCGCGTTGTCGAAACCGGCTGGCGATTTTGCGATGACTAACTTCCGCAAGGCGCTGGCGTTTGCAAGTTCCAATGTTGTTGATGCGGTGACGTTCTCACCCTTCAACAAAGCGTCCATGCGTCTCTCGCACGCAGCTTACGACGACGAAGTCGTCTTCATGAATGAGTTCCTTGATTTCAAAGGTACGGCGAGCGAATTCAATATTTTGCCGGGATTGTGGAATGCGCGCGTCACGTCGCACGTGCCGATTTCCGGCGTTGCAGCGCTCATCAAGCGCGACACTATTTTGCGCAGTCTGAAGCTCACCAACGATGCTATGAAGGCCGCGGGTTTCGCGCCACCGCGGATCGCGGTCGCAGGTCTCAATCCACACGCAGGAGATGGTGGGAATTTTGGTCGCGAGGAGATCGACGAGATTCGTCCCGCAGTGGAAGCAGGGCTTGCAGCAGGCATCGTCTGCGATGGTCCGTTCCCATCTGATACGGTGTTTGTTCGTTGCCAAAAGGGTGAGTTCGATGCCGTGCTTACGATGTATCACGATCAAGGCCAGATCGCGATGAAGTTGATCGGATTCGAGCAGGGTGTGACGGTGCTGGGCGGTTACCCGTTTGCGGTGGCAACCGCTGCTCACGGCAGTGCCTACGACATTGCTGGCAAAGGTATCGCGAAGGTCACGGCGATGCGCAATGCTATGCTCATCGCAGCTCGCATGGGTGCTGCACGCCGCGAAAAACGCCTGTCTGATAAAGCTGCAATTGGGTGAGTCTTCTTAATGACACTTGCTGCTTTCTCAGTCTAACCGCTATTCGTTGGACGCATCGAAGTCGTGCTGAGGCGTGTCACGATTGCGCCAATTACTGGCCAGAGAAGGAATGTAAGTCCAATCAGCATCAGCGTGCCGACCAAGCCATTGGACCAGAAGATCGAGAGCGAACCCTTCGACATGATCATGGCTTGGCGAAAAGCATCCTCGGCCTTGTCACCGATGACCATAGCGAGAACCAGTGGCGCGATGGGGTAATCTAGTTTTTTGAACGCGTAGCCGAGAAAGCCGAAGAGAAGCGCCAACCAAAGGTCGAACGGTCGACCGGCAATTGTGTAGGCTCCGATAAAGCAGACGACGACAATCGCCGGTCCGATGACTGCAAATGGAATGCGCAGTATTGAAGCGAAGAGCGGTATCGTAGCAAGCACCAGCACGACGGCCACGACGTTGCCCAGATACATGCTTGCGATCAAGCCCCAGACGAAATCTGGCCGTTCAACGAACAACATCGGGCCTGGATTTAAGCCCCAAATCATCAAGCCACCAAGCATGACGGCCGATGTCGCCGAACCTGGTAAGCCGAGCGCTAACATCGGTAGCATCGCACTGGTGCCGGCTGCGTGATCTGCAGTTTCTGGTGCTACAACGCCATTGGGTTCGCCGCGACCGAAGTTTGTGCTGTTGCGGGAAAAGCGTTTGGCAAGACCATAGCTCATAAAAGACGCGGCTGTTGGGCCTCCAGGTGTAATGCCCATCCAACAGCCGACGGCTGCGCTTCGTAGCAGTGTTACCCAATAGCGCGGCAGTGTCATGGCGGTGCGAATGACATCGCGCGGGCGGACGTGTGCGCGTATGCCTTGCAGCTTTAGTCCGTCCTCAATTGTCAGCAATAACTCACCGATACCGAACAGGCCGATGACCGCGACGAGGAAGCTGACGCCTGGCAACAGTACGTCGTAGTCGAACGTCAATCGCAGACCGCCAGACACAGAGTCCATACCGATGGCTGCGAGCGCAAAGCCGATGCCAATAGACACAGCGGTCTTGAGCGGTGGTGCACCTGACAGCCCGATGAAACTTGCGAAGGCGAGGAAGTAGACACCAAAAAATTCAGGTGAGCTGAACTTCAATGCGAACTTTGTGACCCAACTTGAGAGCAACGTAATCAAGATGACGCCGACGAGTGCGCCGAAGCCCGCAGATAGAAAAGCGAGGCTCAAGGCTTCAGCGGCACGACCTTGTTGTGCCATCGGATAGCCGTCAAAGGTTGTGGCGACGGAGGATGGTTCGCCGGGAATATTAAAAAGGATGGACGTGGTTGAGCCGCCAAAAAGCGCGCCCCAGTACATCGAAGTTAGCAAGATGATTGCTGCGACAGGGTTCATCGTGAAGGTCAGCGGCAGCAGTAGCGATACGCCGTTGGGTGCGCCGAGGCCCGGCAAAACGCCGACGAGAATTCCGAGCAGTACACCAATAACCATCAGCACTAAGTGGTAACCGGTGAACGCCACGCCGAAGCCCTGCATGAGTGCGTTGAGGCTGTCGATCATTGTAAAGCCCCAATCACTTCAAATGCCCAATGCCGCTTCAAGCGGTCCTTTCAACATACCGACTTGGAACGTCCGCTCGATTAAAAGGTAAATGAAAACCGGCAGAGCAAGGGCGATGACGGTCGCTTTGGCCCAATGATATTTGTTTTGGAAGACGAGGGTTCCAAACATGTAGAGCGCGGTTCCGACGTAAAGTCCGAGCCATAGGCTGACACTGACCAATGCTACGATTGGCCAAGCAAATCCGAAGAGGCGACGCAGCTGGTCAGCCGTCACGAATGGAATCGAATGGCGACTTGTCGATCCGCTCTTACGCAGCGCCAAGGCAATGTTGCCAAGGCTTGCTGCTGCGATAATCCAGCCGATGAAATATGGGAATGTTCCAGGCTGGGGCCCACTTTTGCTCCAGCCTACGCCGAACTCTCTTGAGCCAAACGCAATCACCACGCCGAATACCAACGTCAGTATTGCAACGCATAGTTCAGCCGTTCTTCGCGAGATCATACACGCCTCTACCTGGGACTGATGATTGACGGCGACCGGTTATTTCACAGTCCAACCTTCGCGATCGAAAACGTCCTTCGAGTTCTTCTCGTCCTTGGTAATGAAGGCTTTGAAATCGTCGCCAGCGAGATAGCGTCCGGTCTGCACCGTGCGCGTGATGTAGTCCTTCCACTCGTCGGTCTCACTGACTTTTTTCAAGATGTCGGCATAAAACTTGACGACGTCGGCTGGTGCTCCAGCAGGCAACCATACGGTTCGTGGCATCTGGAATTGGTCAATGGCAATGCCTTCATCTTTGCAAGTTGGAATGTCTTGCCAGCCTTGCGTCGCGCTGACATTGACGCCCTTTGGCAAGCGCGCGGGGCTGAATACGCACAATGGACGAACGGCACCAGCTTTCCACTGACCGATGCTCTCATTTGGATTGTTGGTGTGGCTATCGATGTGACCGCCGACGAGTTGGGTGTCGACTAAGCCACCGCCTTGGAATGGAACGTAAATGAATTTGGCACCACTCACGTTCGATAGCATACTTGTCAATGTTTGGTCGGCATCCTTGGATTGACTGCCGCCCATTTTGAAGGTTTCGGGTTTGGCCTTCACAGCATCGATGTAAGCCTTGACGGTTTTGTAGGGGGAATCGCTTTTGACCCAAAGCAGAAATTCATCGAGCGCAAGCGCGGCAACTGGCGTTACGTCGGCAAACTTGTAACCCATCTTTGCAACGTGCGGCAGCAGGTAGGCGTTGTTGGTGCCAAAAAGAACTTTGTGAGCGTCGCCCGGTGAGGTCTTGGCAACGAGATAACCTTCAGCGCCACTGCCGCCGCCTTTGTTCACAACAACGATGGGCTGCTCAATCAGTTTGTATTTGACGATGATCGATTGGATCATACGTGTGAAATTATCGGTTCCGCCGCCTGGGCTGGATGTGACGACGAATTCGACTGGCTTCGTCGGTTGCCAAGCGAGCGCTGGCATTGCCAACATTGTTAAACCGATCAACGCTCCCACAGCCTTATGCAGCATTTTCATTGAAATCTCCTCCTGCACCTTTTTTGCATCTGAACCTGGCTGGCGTCTTGTGCGCCTTGCCTTTCAATCTGCGACGTTGCCACGAACGTATGCTGTATGCAACATGTAGTACACGAACTCGGCAAGCCGCTACGTTGCGGGACGAGTGATGCGTCCGGCGTGCAAGAGTTGGCTATGTTTGTTTGCGAGGCCTGTGGTCTGCTTCGGGTGTCAACTTTGGAATAGGCGAAAATGGCTGTGCGAATTGGCGATAAAAGCACTGGCATCGGTATTGGCGGTGTGACGCGTATCGCGCGCGTTACTTTGCATGACGCAGTCGTCAATCAGTTGCGCGACATGATTGTTGAAGGGCAATTGCTGCCTGGCACGCGGATCAATGAAGGCCAGGTTGGGGCGTCGCTTGGCGTGTCTCGGACGCCGCTCCGAGAAGCTATCAAGACGCTCGCAAGCGAGGGGTTGGTGGAAATCGTACCAGCGAAAGGGGCTGTCGTACGGCGTTTTTCCGAGCAAGACATTCGCGATACTTTGCAGGTTTTAAAATTTTTAGAGCAAGCTGCTGGTCGTCTGGCTTGCGCCCACGCCACCGATGCCGAAATCAAGCTAATTGTACAGATGCACAGGCAAATGCTCACGCACTACAAGGCAAAAAATCGACTTGCCTACTTCAAGCTCAATCAGGGGATTCATACCGCGATTGTGCAAGCGTCTGGTAATACGGTGCTGGCGCAAACCCATGAAGCTTTGCAGGCGCGCATCCGTCGTATCCGCTATGTTGGTAATCGCGGCGCTGACCGATGGGCAGCGGCTGTCGCTGAACATGAGGACATGATCGTGGCGCTTGTTGCTAGAAAGGCGGCAAAGTTGGCTGAAGTTTTGGGGCGTCATCTCGATGAGACCGTCGATCGGGTGCGTGATGCGACATGATTGCAGGGGGTGGATTGACGAGGTTGCGGTATCGCATTCTTGAAGCTCGGTCGGGGCCATATGAAGGTGCTGCCGGCGCAAGTGTCAGGTTCGCTCTCGTGCCTGATCTGGCTGGCAGAAGATTTCTGCCGCATTGATACTGAGCCCTTGCATGTGGTGTGCGTCTCCGAAGGCTTTGGTCGTTCTGGCATAGTTGTATTTTTTTAGGGCGTTTAGGTGATCCAGCTTTGATCTGCCCGCGTAGGTAGTTGAAAGAGCGTTATTTGGAACCTTCATGCGGTCGCGAAAATCAATTGCCGTTGTTGGCAGTGGCATATCGGGTTTGTCGGCCGCGTGGTTGTTGGCAAAGCATTACGATGTTACTTTGTTCGAAGCCGAAGGCAGGGCTGGAGGGCACAGTAACACTTGTGACGTGCCCGGCGGCGCGCGAACTGTGCCGGTCGATACCGGCTTTATAGTCTATAATGTGGCCAGCTACCCCAATCTGATTGCTCTGTTTGATCATCTTAAGGTTCCGACCACGGAGGCTGAGATGAGTTTTGCTGTTTCGCTGGATGACGGGGCATACGAGTATGCTGGAACTGGTCTTGCGACGCTGTTTGGGCAGCCGACGAATTTTTTTCGACCATCACATTGGCGCATGATCTGCGATATTTTTAGGTTCTTTCGTGAAGCGGTGGCCTTGGCGGCCAGCAGGCACGATGATCAGCGAACGCTAGGGCAATACCTGGCCGCCGAAGGGTATTCAGATGCGTTCGTGACGCGGCATATTCTGCCTATGGCGGCTGCGATTTGGTCGACGCCCTCATGCGGTGTGCTCGATTTTCCTATCTCCGCATTTGTGCGGTTCTTTGCAAATCATGGCCTATTGCAAGTCAAGGACCGGCCGCAATGGCGCACGGTTGTTGGTGGCAGTCGCGAGTACGTCCGTCGGTTACTTGCAGACTTCAACGGCACCGTGAGACTTGGTGAACCGGTGCAACGCGTGGCGCGCAGCCCAAATGGCGTCGTCGTCTCGACATTAAATGGGGATCGGCTGTTTGATGCGTGTGTGATCGCTACACACGCAGACGACGCATTGGCGCTGTTGGTCGACCCGAGCCCGGACGAGGCCACGACGTTGGGTGCATTCCGGTACATAAAAAACCGTGCGGTGCTGCATTCCGACGTGGGTTTGATGCCTCGGATACGACGGATCTGGTCGAGTTGGAATTATATCAGCCACGGCACTGGTATCGACAGTGCACTGGCAGTGACATATTGGATGAATAAGCTTCAACCGTTGGGAGCAGGCGCTTCGGATTTATTTGTAAGCCTAAATCCTGATCAAGCGCTGTTGCCTGAAAAAGTCATTGCGACTTTTGACTACGCGCACCCAATGTTCGATCAGTCAGCCATGAGAGCTCAACGAGAGTTATGGCGTCTGCAGGGGCAGCGCCAGACTTGGTATTGCGGTAGCTACTTCGGATACGGGTTCCACGAAGATGGTCTGCAGGCGGGACTAGCGGCGGCTGAAGCTATAGGTGGTGTGCGACGGCCTTGGACGATCAATAATGAATCGTGTCGCATCCATGCGCGCCCACACATGCAGTCCGATGAAAGCCGTGATCGAGAGGCTGCGGAATGAACCAATTCCGTTCCAGTATCTATGAGGGCATCGTCGTTCACAGACGGCTGTCACCGGTGGTGAACGGATTTTCCTATCGCGTCTTTACATTGTGTTTGGATGTCGATGAAATCGAACGATTGGATAAGTACTTGCGCGTATTCTCGCGCAATCGGAGAAATGTGGTCAGTGTCTACGACCGCGATCTTGGGGCGCCAGGCGTAGGCAGCATTGGCGACAAGGTACGTCTAATGTTGCGTGAAATTGGACTGGATCGGTTTGCGTCGCGCATAGATCTGGTCTGCTATCCACGGTTGTTCGGATATGTCTTCAACCCGTTGAGTGTCTACTTTTGCAAAGATTCTACGGATCAGATCGGCGCCGTGATCTACGAAGTCTCGAATACGATGGGTGAGCGCAAGAGTTACGTCATACCGGTTTTGACGTCGGGAGATGCTATTTCACAATCGTGCCAAAAGGAGCTTTACGTCTCGCCGTTCACTGCGTCGGCCGGTCAATATGGTTTTCATGCTCTTCCGCCGGGTGAGCGTGTCGTCATTGGCGTTAACTTCCGTGAGAACGGGCTGCCAATTCTTAAAACCCACTTCCGTGGGCGGCGTCGACCAATAACCGACATGGCGATTGCCGACCTCGTGCTGCGCTATCCTTTGATGACGATGAAGGTGATGACTGCAATTCACCTCGAAGCCCTCAAACTTTGGCTGAAGGGGGTGCCGATCAAAGAGCGTCGTGTGTCGCCGGCTTATTCCTATGTTCTTGTCGATCCAGCAGGTGGGGCACCGCGACATGCGTAACGAGGGTGTTGCAACGAAAACGACCGGTGGTTCTGATCAAGTTCACGGTCTAAGCACAAAAGCATTGCGATGTTTGGATCGCGCTATTCTAAAAGCCATTGACCGCGTGATGCGGCAATACGGCATTGGGGCGCTTCAATTGATTTTGCCGTCGATGGCGTCTGCGGTCGTGGGGGATCAATCGAAGTTGCTGGCGCCCAAGCTGACATTGTACTCGTACCGAGCTTTATGGGCGATTGCTCGGCGTGGCGCGCTTGGGTTTGCCGAGGCCTACATGGACGGTCATATTGATACGGCGGATCTTCGCGCCGTGTTTGCCTTCTATCTTGCCAACGAGCAAGCTCTGGTGCGTGCACGACCGCGTTTCAATGATACACGCGGCCAGGATCGCAGGTTTCATAATCGTAGAAGAAATAGTATTGCTGGCAGCCGTCGCAATATTGCTGACCATTATGATTTGGGGAATGACTTTTACGGCCTTTGGCTTGATCCTAGCTTGCTTTACTCTAGCGGCATTTTTCGGGAGGCGACACAGTCGCTTGAGGATGCACAACTGACAAAGCTTGATGCCGTCCTCGCCGCGTTAGAACTGGCCCCGAAGCATGCCCTACTTGAAATTGGGTGTGGATGGGGCGCAATGGCAGAGGCTGCGGCCAACGCCGGTGCACATGTGCGCGCAATTACGATCTCGGAGCAGCAGCTTAGAGCGACCCGACATCGTCTGTCATTGGCGGGTGTTTCTGAGTGTTCCGAGGTCTGCTTCGAAGACTATCGGCGCACGACAGGGACTTTTGACCGCATTGTATCGATTGAAATGATCGAGGCTGTCGGCGAAGAGAATTGGTCGACATATTTCGAGACGTTATCAGATCGACTTGCACCTGGCGGAGTGGCCGTGATCCAGGCGATAACGATCCGCAGTGACGCATTTGAGCACTATCGCAATAACCCCGATTTTATTCAGCGCTACATCTTTCCTGGCGGCATGTTGCCAACTATCGAGATCATGCAACAGTTTGCCGAGCAATCTGGGCTGACGTTTGAGCGCGTTGAGCAGTTCGGGCAATCCTATGCATTAACCCTCGCTGAATGGCGCATGCGTTTTCTGGCGGCTTGGCCACACATCTCTGACCTTGGCTTTAACGAGCGTTTCCGGCGGATGTGGCTGTACTATCTCGATTACTGCGAGGTTGGCTTTGAAAGCGGGTGGGTTGATGTCGGGATCTACCGCATGCGCAAGCCGCAAAGGTCTGCCCACCGCAGTTGCGCAGAAGGGGCAATATTCGATGCCAAATAACTCGACGCAGTCGACCGATCACCAAACTATTTTTGAGTTTACAGAATTTTTTTTGGGTCGTACGCGTGCGTGGGGTATTTTTGAAGACCGGTTCGGACGTTTGCGTCGGCGTATCAGTGTTGAGATGCACGGTTCGTGGCGCGAGCAGATTTTTGTACTTGAAGAGCTCTTTGCCTATGACACTGGAGCGACGGAGAAGCGGACGTGGCTGGTCGAGCCGTTGGGCACAGGGCGATTTAAAGCGACCTGTCCTGATTGTGTTGGCGTGGCGCTTGGGCGTTGTGATTCTGACAGCATTGTAATGTCGTATCAGTTTCGATTGGCTCTGAGTACGCGCGTGATCGTCGTTAGATTTGACGACCGGATATACCGCACGGGTGATGGGATCGCGATCAATCGTGCAACGATGAGCAAATGGGGGGTGAAGCTTGGCGAGCTATCCTTGTTCTTCCATCGTGTTGCGGAACAGGACCAGGAGAGCGGGACGGTTGTCCAGGCCTAGACGTTCATAGACGGCTCGCTATACGGAGATAAAGACTGTTCGGCAAAAGACGCAGAATTTTCAACAATACGACAAGCTGTAGCGGGAACGCGATCTCGAATTTTCCGCGTATCAGGCCGCTTATTATGCGCTCGGCAGCATCATCAGATTCGATTAGAAATGGCATAGGAAACGCATTTACAGATGTCATCGGCGTATTGACGAAGCCCGGATTGACGAGACTTACGGTTACTCCAAGTGGCGCGAGTTCTAACCGCAGGACTTCAGCGAGGCTAATCACGGCAGCTTTGCTCGGCGCATAGGCGGAGGCCATGGGTAAACCTCGATAGCCTGCGACAGAACCGACCAAAGCTAGTTGCCCGTCACGTCGTTCGATCATGTGCGGGATCAATGGTTCAAGTGCATTGGCCATGCCGAGATAGTTGACGGCCATCGATCTAGCTGCGGCTGTTGCGTCGTAATCGCGCGCTCGACGTGGCTCCCAAGTGCCAGCATTCAAAATTGCCAAGTCGAGTATTCCAAACGCGGTAAGAATGCGCGCAGCTGTCTCGCCCATCTGGTCACGCGACGTTACATCGACGGGGAAGGCGTGGATGTTGGCGTGCGCTCGAGCAAGGTCTTCGAGCCTTTCTATTGATCGTGCGGAAGCCGCAACTTTTACGCCCCGTTGCGCCAACTTGATCGCAATATCTCGCCCAATTCCGCTGCTTGCGCCTGTAACCCATGCGCTCTTCCAGGGCAGAGCTGTACTGTTTTTGATCACATGCCGGTCCATGGTTGAAATAGTCGGCTGAATAGACCTTTAAAGCGGGCTGGATGTTCGCTCGCAATGAGGCAGACGCAAGGTGCGGCCTGATCGACAATCGGCTGATGTTCGATGCTTTCATCTAGATCCTGAATATCACCGCGACGGTATATTCCGGTTACATCACTATAGGCGCCGTCGATGACAAGCGTCAGTTCTGCGCCGCCGTGCCCATGATCCGGCATCCGGCGTCCCGGACCGATGCGCAGTAAGCGTAGATCGCCCGTCTCGCCGGGATTGAGTGCCAATCGATGATGCCAAATTCCGGGGCCCAATCGCTTCCACGGAATGGCCGCAGCGGAAAGTCCATATGCTCTCGCTATTGGGATGGGTAGGCCCGAGTTCGCTGTTTCCAGTTTCGGTTGGGCCACAACGACCGTTTCTGGAGCCGTTGGAACGGCGAGTGGAGAGCCGATGTCATTCGTCGACAACATTAACGTCGCGCCAAGCAGTTCGAGGTCTTTGACCTCATCGCGGCATCTCGGGCACATCGAAATGTGCGCTGCTACAATGGCTGACAATGCTTCTGTGAGTGTACCAGCCGCATAACTGACAATTGTTGCATCGTCGGGGTGATGTTTGATCGCGTGCCTCATTTGAGATCCTCTAAAGAGGTGCGCAGTTTCTGATAGGCTAGGCGGATACGCGATTTGACGGTGCCGAGTGGCAGGGAAAGTTGTTGCGCAATTTCTGCATGTGATAGCCCCTCGATAAACGCTAGGTTGACCACGTCGAGTTGATCGGGCGGCAAATCCTTGAGCACACGGCGTACACGCATTTCGCGTTGACGTTCACTGACGACCTCATCTGTCGGTGGTTCGTTCGACGGTAGCGACTGCGCATGCTCGTCGGTCAACTCATGCCAAGATCGTTGTCGACGGATGAAATCTGTGCGGAGATTGCGCGCAATTGTATAAATCCACGCCGTGGGGCTGCCTTTTTCCGCGGAGTACAGCGCAGCCTTGCGCCACACCATCAGCAGCGTCTCCTGGGCCAATTCATCTGCCAGTGATGGATCGGCGCCTTGTCTGAGCATATATGTGCGCACTTTCGGGCCAAATTCATCAAATAGGATGCGAAACGCAGCGTCGCTGCGATCGGTTGCTATCCGCACGAGTATCTCGGACATGGTTTCCCTAGACGGCCTGCGCAACTTCCAGCCAACGGGCCGGTGCGCGATCGTAGAATGCAACATAGGTCCTCCATCGAGCTGTGAGAAGTACGTGTCTTGATGGGCCTTGGATCACTGGCGTATGAACGCAGGTGAGGTGATCTGAATGTTGGCTGATAGCGTTTGTAATTCAGAGGTCATGCAACCTGCGACGGAGAATGCTGTGATGATCATTGTTTTCTTCGCGACGCTCGCTGTGTTTGTCATATTGGATGCCGTGTGGATTGTGCTTGTGGCGCTTAAGCTTTTTCAAACGACCGTCGGTGGGGTAATGCGGGGAGTGCCGAAGTTGGTTCCCGTGGCGCTGTTTTATTTCGTATTTTGCTTTGGCCTCATCATGCTCGCGATCCGGCCTGCATTGCTTGAGCGCTCCAGCAAACGTGCAGTGATCAATGGCGCTTTACTTGGATTGGTTGCGTACGCGACTTTTGACCTCACCAACTTGGCGATCATCGAGGGCTGGACACCAACACTCGCTGCCATCGATATGGCTTGGGGGACTGCAGTGTCGGCCATATCGGCGCTGGTCGGTTATTGGGTCGCAACGCGGCGTCAGGCGTAACCCGTGTGCGTGCCCTATCTGAGCCTCCTGACGTACTTAGCCTTTAATGGTGTTTGGTTTGTGTGCGCTTACGGTGCCGCGCGGGGCAACAATTCAGTAGGCGTTGCCGCTGCGGTCCTATTTATTTTCACCAGCCTTTGGGCCAAGGACTGGCCAAGTGGAGAGGTCAAACTTATCTTGGCAGCAGGTGTTGCGGGCGCTTGCATCGAGAGCTCGCTCGCTGCGATCGGGTTTGTTCACTTCAGCGCTACACCTGAAGGGAGTACGATGGCGCCACCGTGGATCGTTGCCCTCTGGCTTGCATTCGGTGCAACCGTGTCACAGACGGCGGAGCGTCTGGGTTCTCATGCCGTCTGTAAAGCAGGTGTGCTTGGTGTCATACTCGGGCCGCTTGCCTATGCGACGGGAGAAAAATTCGGTGCGCTCTCGATTATCGGCGCATCTTGGAAAGCGTATGCAGCTTTGAGTATAGTGTGGCTTGTCGTCTTTCCCGCTCTCGTCGCTTTTAATGCAAGATTGTCGCTCAAGCAGCACAAGTCTTAGTGTCCCTGTGATGCTGGGCATGAACACAAATGCGGTCAGGCTTAGTGCTGCTGCGCCGCTGAGCTTCGGAAACCGGATGGGGCGGATGCTGCTAAGCAGGTACTGGCGCTCGATAACTCTGTAAATACTCCGCCGATTCCGATCAAGATTGGGTGTGCCCCTTTGATCGTTTGCACGCCGTGCGCGAGATCGTGCAGCGTTCCGATCCAGCGTTCTTCATCGATACGTGACACACCAGAAACCACGACCACGGCCGTGTCCGGCGATAGACCTTCTGCCACGAGGCGCTCCGAAATTGCTGACGCCATTCGCGAGCCCATGTAAAAGATCAGCGTTGATTTGCTATCAGCCAATCCGCGCCAATCGAGGTCGGCTGGGAAGCCACCGTCACGCGCATGGCCGGTCACAAAACGCACGGATTGTGCGCAATCGCGATGCGTGAGGGAAACACCGAGGCGTGATGCCATCGCAGATGCAGCCGTAATGCCAGGCACGATCTCAACAACGATGCCCGCAGACTGAAGTTCCCGGATTTCTTCGCCCGCGCGTCCGAAAATCATCGGGTCACCGGCTTTTAAACGCACAACATGTTTGCCCTGACGCGCGAGTTTCAGCATCAGGGCGTTTATGTCGTCTTGATTGCAGCTCTCTCGTCCACCGCGTTTGCCAACCATCATGCGGTGTGCTTCCCGTCGCGCCAGTTCCAGAACTTCGTCCGAAACCAGATCGTCGTACAATACAATGTCTGCTGACTGCAGGGCGCGGACGGCCTTGAGAGTCAGTAGTTCCGCATCGCCTGGGCCTGCTCCGACCAAAGTCACGCGGCCTGCTGCTGGGCCTTGTGTCGCAATGTCACGGATTAGGTCGTCGAGCGTTCTGCGATCAAGATTTGTTGGGGCGGCGCCAAATGCGCGTTCGGTGAATGCTTCCCAGAATGTACGACGCGCCGACCCTTTGGGTAAGCGCGCCATGACAGGTTCACGCAATGACTTGGCGAGCGCGGCCCATTGGGCGAGCTGAGGGGGGAGGAGAGTTTCGATGCGACGGCGGATGGCTTGGGCGAGGATCGGTGCTGCCCCATCAGTCGAGACCGCAACAACAACGGGCGAACGATTGATGATGGCGCCGAATTGGAATTGGCAGAAGGCTGGTTTGTCAATGACGTTGACAGGCACGCCGACTTCCCGTGCAGCGCAATAGAAGGCTTGAGCTTCGGCATCGCTTTCCGCATCCGCGAGTGCAAGGCTCGCGCCGACAAAGACGTCAAGTGACCATGGTTTATCATGATGCGTTATCTCCCCTTGATCAGCGCCGCGTGCAAGTAGCGACGCCATGTCATCCCCAATTTCTTGTGCATAGACTTGCACAGATGCACCTGCAGCCAACAGAAGCTCGGCTTTCCACGCCGCTGCGGAGGTTCCGCCCGCGACAATCACGCGTCTGCTGGTGAGTTCATAAAACACCGGCAATTTTGATAGTGGTCCCATTCGGGCTGGTGCGACCTCAGCGGGCTTTCGCAGCTGTATTTGCAATTGCGTGCTCATGCACAAGCCTCCCGATTTCTGCGCGGCACGATCCACAGTTGGTTCCTGCCTTGAGTTCAACTCCGATCGTTGCGACTGTTCGACAACCATCCTTGATCGCATCGACGATTTGATTGACGCCGATTTCAAAGCACGCGCACACGGTTGCGCCGCGATCGCGTTGGGTTGCGCCGCTGCGGCCAGCAAGAATTGACAAACGATCGATAGGTGGTTTCGCAAGCTGTTCTGCAGCCCACGAGCGCGAGACACGCACAGGTTCGCGCGCGGAAAAGAAGGCGCCGACTAATCCACAGTTGTCAAAAACGGCGACGCGGTGTCGCTGGCCCGCGTGGTCGTGATAGCCAAGTTCATCGCCAGAGTGTTGGTCGACATGGGTCGAGATCTGCCGTAGTACTGCGGCGGCATCGGGAAGTGGTTGCAAGCCTGCCATTTCCAATCGCCAACCGGAGGTAGCCGGTGAGAGCGCCCAGTAATCAGCATCAGCAGGAATGCTCGGCTTGTTGCGCGTGACGGTTAATCCGTACCATTGCGCACTGAATGGCGACACGTTCACATGCGCTTGCTTGAGGCCAGGCTGCCCTGAAACGGGATCGGTGGCCGCCGGGATCAATGCGTTGACGCGAGCATTGTTGGCAAATTGATCGGTCCAGTGCATAGGCACGAAAACCGAGCCACGCCGTTGTCGCGATGTCACTTGGACGCGAAGCACGATGCGCCCATGAGCGCTCTCAACGCTTGCTAGGCCTGCGGCTTCAAGACCGTGCAGCGCTGCGTCATCGGGATGGATCTCAAGATAGGGCTCGCCGATATGGCTCATCAATCGGGGTGATTTCGCAGTCCGAGTCATCGTGTGCCACTGATCACGTACGCGCCCGGTGTTCATCAACAAAGGATACCGTGCAGTACTCGTGCGCGGCGCGGCAAAAGGTGTGGCAATAAAGCGCGCGCGTCGATCAGGCGTGAAGTAACCGCCATCGGCGAAGAATCGTTGCGATTGCTTCGCCGTTTTGCGCGCGGGCCATTGGAAAGGTGTAAGTGCGTCGTAGTCGTATGCAGTCATTGACGCATAAGCGCCGATATCAAGATCGCGGCGTCCGCCATTCTCAAACGCGGTCATGCGTGCATACTCATCGAAGATTGCGTGTGGGCCCGCGTAGTCAAATGCGTCTGCGAAGCCCATCCGATTGCCGACCTCGGCCATGTGCCACCAATCAGGCTTCGCGTCGCCAGGAGGCGTCAGGAACGTCCGCTGCCGGGAGATGCGGCGCTCCGAGTTCGTCACCGTCCCGCTCTTTTCGCCCCAAGCTAAGGCTGGCAGCAGCACGTGGGCGTACGCGGCCGTGTCCGTTTTATCAGTAACATCGGACACTACAACAAACGGGCACCGCGCCAAGGCATCGCGCACTACGTCCGCTTCGGGCATGCTATCGACTGGATTAGTTGCCATGATCCAGAGCGCTTTGATTTGCCCGGCAGCAACTGCGCGGAAGAGGTCTACAGCTTTTAGTCCTGCCATCTGCGCAATGCGCGGTGATTGCCAAAAACGTTGCACGGTATCGCGATCAGCGGCGCTTTCGAGTGACATATGGGCCGCGAGCATGTTGGCTAGCCCGCCCACTTCGCGTCCGCCCATGGCATTGGGTTGGCCTGTGACTGAGAACGGTCCCATGCCCGGACGCCCGATGCGTCCCGTGGCGAGGTGGCAATTGATAATTGCGTTGACCTTGTCGGTGCCTTGCGTCGATTGATTGACACCCTGACTGTAGATTGTGACGACTTTTTCAGTGGCAATGAACAGGTCGTAAAACTCAGCGATGCTTACTTCGCTGAGCCCGGTCGCCCGAGCAATATCTTTGCGCTTTAAACTCGTTGTCGCAACGAGTGCTGCGTCAAAACCTTGGGTATGTTCGCCAACATAGCGTGCGTCTAAATGTTGACTGTTGGCGATGTGCTGCAGCAAGCCATTGAACAGCGCCACATCTGAACCTGGAGCCAGCGCCAGATGCTGATCTGCAATTTCACACGTTGCCGTTGAGCGCGGATCAATCACTATGACGCGAATATCGCGTTCAGCGCGCGCTGCCTCTAAGCGTTGATAGAGCACCGGATGACACCAGGCCAAGTTCGATCCAACCAGCACGACCACATCGGCAAGCTCAATGTCTTCATAGCAGCCGGGCACTGTGTCCGAGCCAAACGCGCGACGATGACCCGCTACCGATGACGCCATGCATAGTCGGGAATTCGTGTCGATGTTGGCCGAGCCGATGAATCCCTTCATCAGCTTGTTCGCAACGTAGTAGTCCTCCGTCAGCAATTGGCCTGAGACATAAAAGGCTACGGAATCGGGGCCGTGTCGTGCGATTGCGGATTGAAACTCATCGGCAACGCGGTTTAGCGCAATATCCCAGGATACGCGTTCGCCACCAATGCGCGGATGCAAAAGCCGATCATCAAGTGACAGCGTTTGGGCGAGCGCAGAGCCCTTTGAGCACAGACGCCCAAAATTTGCCGGATGCTCAGCGTCACCTTTGACCTCAAGTTGTCCATTGCTGAGGCGCGAAGCCACAATTCCACAGCCGACGCCGCAGTAGGGGCACGTCGTTCGCACGCTCTCAATGGCTTCAGGCGTGGTCATACGGCTACGCTGCTGCGCTGCGCGTGGTGAGCGCTGTTACGTCGAGGAGGAGTTTACCGTTTTCTATTTTCAGAGGATGGGTTCTTACTTGACCATGATCGGCACCTTGCGCCATGCCGCTTTCAAGGCTGATGACCCAATTATGCAACGGGCACGTCACCGACGTGCCATGCACGATGCCTTGTGACAACTGTCCAGCCTTATGCGGACAACGGTCGTCAAGGGCGAAGGCATGGTCCTCGGAGGTTCGAAAGATCGCAATGCAGCCGCGTGCGGTTTTTACGACACGCGCGCCACGGATTGGGATATCGCTCAGGCGGCCCACATTGACCCATTGTATGGCCGTTGATTTTTTCATTCGGCAGCCTCTTTGGTAAGATCGGCAAGCATCCCGAACTCGTGGGCGTCTTTGCCTTGTACACGTTCGGCCCAAGGGTCGATCTGCGCGAATTTCTGCGAGATCACAAAGCGGTCGTAAAGTGCACGTCGCCGCTCGTGATCATCCATGATGGCCTTGCGCACGGTGTCGTGGCCGACGCGTTTCGCCCACTTGTAAATGCGCTCAAGGTAACGGCCCTGTTCGCGATAGAGTTGAACTAGGGCGGCGATGGCTTCGATTGCCTCGGCCTCGGTTTCAACGTGACCAAGCACATCGGTGCCGTGAATATCGAGGCCAGCGGCGCCAGCGAAGTGAATGTCATAGCCGCTGTCGACGCAGATTACGCCTACGTCCTTGCAGGTTGCCTCCGAACAGTTGCGCGGACAGCCTGAGACCGCCATTTTGACTTTTGCTGGCGTCCATGAGCCCCAGAGAAACTTTTCAAGCTTGATGCCAAGGCCCGTCGAATCTTGGGTGCCAAACCGGCACCAATCCGTGCCGACACAGGTCTTAACTGTGCGCAGCCCCTTGGCATATGCCGCGCCGGAGATCATTCCAGCCTTGTTGAGATCGGCCCAGACTGCCGGGAGATCTTCCTTCTTGACGCCGAGCATATCGACGCGTTGTCCACCGGTAACTTTGACCGAGGGGATTTTGAATTTGTCTACCACGTCGGCAATGGCTCGAAGTTCTTTCGAAGTTGTCATTCCGCCCCACATGCGCGGAACCACTGAGTACGTACCATCTTTTTGAATGTTGGCGTGCACGCGCTCATTGATGAAGCGCGACTGACCGTCGTCGACATAGTCGCCCGGCCACGTGGCGATCATGTAGTAATTGAGCGCCGGACGACACTTGGCGCATCCGCATGACGTCTTCCACTCCAACGCCTGCATCATCTCCGGAATGGTCTTGAGTGACTTCGCAACGATGAGTCGTCGCACATCGTCATGGCCGAGCGTCGTGCATGCACACATAGGCAGCACAGCGGCTGGATTATACGAGTCACCAAGGGTGACTTTCAAAAGCTGCTCAACCAGTCCCGTGCACGACCCGCACGACGCTGAGGCCTTGGTATGCGCGCGAACGTCGTCAAGCGTCGTTAAGCCGAGTGTGCCGATTTTTCCAATGATTGTACTCTTGCAGACGCCGTTACAGCCACAAATTTCTGCCTCATCCGGCAAGGCTGCAACGGCCGCCGTAGGGTCCAGCGGGGCACCTCCCGCGTAGTTGGGGCCGAAGATCAGCGTCTCTCGCAATGACGCAATATCGGCGCCGCGTTTGATCAAGTCAAAAAACCACGCGCCGTCAGCGGTGTCGCCGTAGAATACCGCACCAATCAACTTGTTGTCTTGCAGCACTAGGCGTTTGTAAATGCCGCGCGCGGCGTCTCGCAAAACGATTTCTTCGCGATCTTTGCCATCACTAAAATCACCAGCCGAGAACAGGTTGAGCCCGGTAACTTTGAGCTTGGTTGCGAGTGCACTGGGCTTGAACTGGGCTGACGCATCGCCTGCCAATTGCTGGGCGAGAATGTTGGCCATCTCATAAAGCGGTGCGACCAAGCCATAGGTTTGACCATTCACTTCGGCGCACTCGCCGATTGCGAATACGTTAGCATCACTTGTGCGCATCCCGGCGTCGACCTTGATGCCACGAGCCACGTCGATGCCTGCCGTCTTGGCGATGCCTGCGTTCGGTTTGATCCCGACGGCCATTACCACCATGTCAGCTTGAAGGCGCGTGCCATCTTCAAGTAGCACCGCTTCGACACGTTTTTCGCCGAGAATGGCTTTGGTATTGGCCTTTGTAATCACGCGAATGCCGCGTGCTTCGATTGCCTTTTGGAGTAATAGCCCCGCTGTCGTATCCAACTGCCGTTCCATCAGTGTCGGCATCAGATGCAGGACGGTTACGTCCATGCCCTGCTCTTTAAGACCAACCGCTGCTTCAAGTCCGAGCAAGCCGCCGCCGATAACGACCGCATTGCCGCGCGATTTCGACGCCAATAGCATCGCTTGAACGTCATCCAGATCGCGATAGCTAAGCACGCCCGCGAGTGTATGACCTGGCACCGGGATGATAATTGGTAACGATCCCGTTGCGATGATCAGTTTATCGTAAGGAACAGTGATGCCACGGGCGGACGTGATCGTCTTGGCGTCACGGTCGATAGCCGTAACTGTTGCCCCTTTATAGAGCGTGACATTGTGCTTCACGTACCAACCATCGCCGTGAATGACGATTTCGTCGAATGACTTTTCGCCCGACAAGACGGGCGACAGCATGATGCGGTCATAGTTGACGCGAGGCTCAGCGTTGAAGATCGTTACCTCGTAAGTGTCAGGAGCGATCTCAAACAACTTTTCAAGCGCACGACCGGGCGCCATCCCGTTGCCTATGACGACAAGCTTCTTCTTCATTGCCACTGCGGCAGCGCCGCCCTTGTTAAATTAATCCAGTCACCGCTCTTTCGATGGTGCACAGGGTTAACTTCGCAAGAGCCGTGCCAGCCGCATGAAACGACTTGAGTTGACGATCAACAGTCTGATTTGAAATAATAAATCTCTGCTTGCAGTAAGTTGGAAGCGGCGGTTGAAATGTTGCGATGCACCCAAATTCAGCATTCGGTCTGCGCGAGCATAAAAAACAGGCAGATACCGCTTTGGCGCTAAAATACTTCATAGTAGTCAGCTAGAAATTTGTTTCAGGGTGCCGCCTCTGCCTGCCTCACGTCGACGGCGACAGACACTGTATGCTCACCACCTCCGATCAGGACGCCGCTGATTGGGCTCACGTCATCATAGTCACGACCGTATGCAACAGTTGCGTGTTCATCGGACACTAGTAAGCCGTTGGTTGGATCGAAGTCGACCCAACCATGTTCGGGAGCCCACACGGAAATCCATGCATGTGAGGCATCGGCGCCTTGGAGCTTGGCTTGGCCAGGTGGTGGCTTAGTCAATACATAGCCGCTGACGTAGCGCGCCGGTACTTTCATTGCGCGCGCAGCCGCTATGGCTAAGTGCGAGAAGTCCTGGCAGACGCCGCGTCGATGCTTGAGAACCCGGGTTATTGGGGTGGATATGTCTGTTGCGGTCGGATCAAATTTGAAGTCACGATACATGAGCGTGACCATGTCCATCGTTGCTTCCAGTACCGGCCGGCCGGGTTTGAAGAACGTGCTGGCGAAATCGGCGATTTCGAGGGTTGGCACAGTCAGTCGCGAGGCGCACCGGAATTGAATGACATCGAGATCCATGGCGGATCCTGATCCCGTACGACTGGCCTTCAATGCATCCCATGGTGTGGATGCGGCGAGGTCAATTGGTGCTATTGCACGCGTCGCGATCTCGCTGCGTGCATGAAGCACAAACTCCTTGTGCACGGCTTCAATATCCAGAATGACGATTGTATTGCCAAACGCATCGACACCTGAATACCGCGTTGCTGGGGCCGGTTCGACGATCAGGTTATGGTACCGGACGTCCTGATGCGGCATCGATCTCGGTGTCTTGTGCACCAGATGCTGCGATTGAATGACGGACGTCCCATAGCGGTAGAACGTCTTGTGGCTGATCTCCAGAATCATGATTTGAAATCGCTCCGGAGGTGGACGCGATGGGGGGCCTCGTCGGTCATATTGAAATAGTGTGACGCAATCGCATTCGAGAAATGTGGCAACAATTGAAGTTGCTTTTGGAGGAGTTCGTCGAGGGATTTCCTATTGCCGTCCCTGCCCATTGCCTCCAAGTCTGCCAGTCGTATTGACGTGAGTAGATCCAGGATCAAGCGGCGGGGCTCAGAAAGGTTGGCTTTCTGCGTCGGGTCGGGCAGCGTTTCCATGTGGGAAGAGATCGCGGCGAGCTGAAATGCCAGGCTGCGCGGGTTGGTCTCATCGAGAAGAAGAAGATCCAGAACCAACACGAGCATTGGATCGAGGCGGTATCGCGAACGATACGTGATAAAGCTGTCGGCGAGTTCAAGAAGCAGCAAAAGTTCATTGGCTTCGATTTCGGAGTCGGTGCCGGGAATAAAGAGGGCGTGAATGGCCTCGGAGATGTTGTAGGCTCGCTCCAGGCGTCGCCCCATGTCCTGAAATGACCAGCCAAAATTCCGTGTCATATTCTCGTGCATCAATCCGTTGAAGGCGGCGAGGGATGCCAAGCCTTCGTCGAGTTGATCAAGCAGCATGAGAGGGGATGAGGCGGAAAGCGCTGCCGACCAGGCGGCATCGGGGCGGAACTTGCTCAATGTTTGCCAACCCTCATGCGAGAGCCTATCGCGTGCAAGGCTGGCGACGCGATAGAGACCGGCAAGGGTTCGTTGAAGTGTACGATAGCCCTTGCCGCTCGATATGAGCTTCGTACATAGGCTCTCGATCTCTATCGAAGTGGGGCGCGTCCCTCGTGCGCCCACGGTGGATGTCGGATCGGATAACAGAACTTCGAGACACGTGCGCGCCGCGCGTCGCCCATTGGCGGGGCCGCCGTCTTCCTCTACGCGACGCAACGCGCTGCGCAGCACGCGCATCGTCCAATCGGCCCGCTCGCAATAGCGTCCAAGCCAGAACAGATCGTCGGCGACACGGCTCTGGATCACGCGCTGCGATCGCTCGACGCGCGCACCCTCGACAGTTGGCCGCCATAAGCTCACATGCGGCGGCACCTCAGTGTCGGAGACGATCCAGACGTCGCGAGCATGCCCGTCTGGCGCGCTGAGTGCCACTGCCCGATCCGGATCAACTGTCATAGCTAGTCCGCCGGGCATCACCTCGTATCCGTTTGCCGTCTTCGCCACGTAAATGCGTACAGCAAACGGTCTTGGCACTAGGCCAACTGCGGAATACGTCGGGGCGACGCTGAAGCCCACCTTCTCCTCCGCCACGAGTCCCGCACCATGGAGCGCAATGTCACGCCGCAGCGCTTGCCAGTCGGCGTTGGAATTCTTTCGGGGTGGGCTGCCTGCTGCCGCTTGACCTGGGCGTCCGGTGCCCTCTTGCGCCGAGCGAATGACGACGTCGTCAATGTTATTAAAGACTCGATTTTGCGACGCTGGGTCACCAAGCCACCATCGTGGCGCATCGTAGATTGCGAGATCCTCGCCCAAGATATGCTTGGCTAACTGCGGCAAGTAAATGCCAAGCGCACGGTTCTGCGTGATGGCCGTTCCCACTGCATTGACCACCAGTTTTGGCGACTTACGGCAGACACGCACGAGGCCCGCCGGGCCTTGGAAGCCAGATGGATCAAGTTCCAGCGGATCGCTGGAATGGCCGTCAACACAGCGCACGATGAGATCAATTTCCTTCAAACCTTCAAGTGTCTTTAGGCATATCTTGTTGCCTTTGGTCCTGAGGTCAGGGCCTTCGACGAGGAGATACCCGAGATAGCGCGCGAGGTAGGCATGGGAAAAGTAGTCGGGATGATGCGCACCGGGTGTCAGAAGTGCGATGCGCGCATTTTCACGTCCGCAATGGAGCGTCAATGCGCTTTGAAGGTTCTGAAAATATGAAGCGAGCCGCAGCGCGTTGGCTTGTTTGAAGATGTCGCCTGCGACGTGAGTATGAACTACTCGATTGGCGAGTGCAAAGCCAATGCCGGCGAGTGTCTCGGTATGGTTGTCGATGACGCGCCATTGCCCCGCCGCGTCGCGGGCAAGGTCGGCCGCGTAGAATTGCAGATGTCCAGCTTCGGGCACTATTCCGAGGCACGGGCGCAGGAAGGAGGGGTCGGCAAAAACCAACTCTGGCGGAATTAGCCCCTGCTTCATCAGAGACTGCTTGCCGTAAAGATCAGCCAAAATGGCGTCGAACAATTGTGCCCGTTGGATCAATGAGGTCTGCAGAAAGCGCCATTCGCCGGCAGATATAGCGAAGGGCATGAGGTCGAGCCGCCAGCCCCGCGACGGCTTGCTGGGGTCAGCGAAAATATCGTAGGCGATGCCGGTATCCTGCACACGCCGATCGAGGTGCTGCGCACGCTTTGCCCGTTCTTCCGGAGTTAGTGCTTGAATGTTTGCGAGCAGTGGTTGCCAGTGCGGGCGCACCTTGCTCGTTGCATCCAATAACTCGTCGTAGCCCGACGAAGTGGCGTTTCGATAGGCTTCAAGCAGATCTGACTGCTGCTGGGCATCGGTCACTGCGGCTCGCATCATAAAGGTAGGCCTTTTCCCCGCGCCATTTCTTGTCGTTGTTCAGGCAAGCTTGCACCAGAATCAACGATTCCAAGGGCTAATGGAAAGTAGCACGATGCGTTTGGAGAGCAATCCGTACCCAATGTAGCGTACTCATTGCCCCTTAGTTTATTGTTTCGACTTCAATTCGCACGCCTTAGATCAAGAGTCAGGGGATAATCCGGATTGACAATAATGGGGGGCACAATCCGTGACCCGGGCGTGTGCCCATGGGCTTCGAAGCGGGCCAATCGGCGGCCTTCGGCTTCGTAGGCATTAACGGGGAAGGTCTCCGGATTGCGACCTCCGGGATGGGCGACATGATAACGGCACCCGGAGATAGAACGTCCTGACCAGGTATCGACCACGTCGAATGTGAGCGGGACATGAGGTGTGATCATAGGGTGCAATGCCGAAGGCGGATCCCAAGCGCGAAAGCGAATGCCTGCAACGGCCTCGCCAAAGGTCCCGGTCGGAGCAAGTGGCACCGCATGGCCGTTGCACGTGACTGCATATCGATCGCCTGTCATGCCACGCACTTTGACTTGAACGCGCTCGAGCGAGCTATCGACGTAGCGGGCTGTGCTGCCTGCGGCTGCTTCTTCACCTAGCACATGCCAGGGCTCAAGCGCCTGCCGGACTTCTAGTTCGACGTTGGCAGCCTCGATGCGTCCCAATACAGGGCAACGGAACTGATAGTGAGGTCTGAACCACGCTGCATCAATGTTCAGCCCGGCTCGGTTGACATCGTCGACGACACTGACGAGGTCCGACCAAAGGAAATGAGGGAGCATGAATCGATCATGCAGGGTGGTGCCCCAACGAACGAACTTCTGACGGTACGGCTTCTCCCAGAACATGACGATCAATGCCCTAAGTAGCAGTTGCTGGGCCAGACTCATGCGGGCGTGCGGTGGCATTTCAAATGACCGGAACTCGACGAGGCCCAAACGCCCGGTCGAACTATCGGGTGAATAAAGTTTGTCGATACAGATTTCGGCCCGATGGGTGTTGCCCGTCACATCGACTAGGAAGTGGCGGAAAATGCGGTCGACGATCCATGGCGGCAAACTATCGGCTGCCGCATCGGGGATATGTGCCATTGCGATTTCGAGTTCATAGAGTGCCTCGTGGCGGGCTTCATCACTGCGCGGTGCCTGACTGGTCGGACCGATAAAAAGTCCTGAAAACAGGTACGATAGTGCGGGATGGTTCTGCCAATAGGTGACGATGGAGGCGAGAAGATCCGGCCTGCGAAGGAATGGGCTGTCAGCAGGTGTCAGGCCGCCGAGAACGATATGGTTGCCGCCGCCGGTACCTGTGTGGCGACCATCAAGCATGAATTTTTCGGTGGTGAGCCGCTCAAGATGGGCGTCCTCATATAGCCCTGTTGTGATTGCAACTAGCTCGTCCCAGTTCGTTGCGGGTTGCACGTTGACTTCGATGACGCCTGGATCCGGAGTGACCTTGATGACATTGAGGCGAGGGTCATTGGGAGGTGCATAACCCTCAATGAGTACCGGTAGATCGACTTCGTGGGCTGATGCCTCGATTGCAGCGATCAGCGCCGAATAGTCTTCTGCGTCTGCGAGCGGTGGCATGAAAACACTAATCTTGCCATCACGCGGCTCAACCACGAGCGCTGTGCGAACGGGGATATTTTCGTCGGTCAAGGGGGAGCCATCGAACGAAGCGGCTTCGCGTGTCGCAGCGCGGCGTTGCTGCATGAGTACGGCGCTGCTTGGTAGTGATGGGGTGGGTGCAAAGGGATCGCGAGGTAAGATCTGCGGGCGGTCAAGAGGGGCTAGCGCTTCTAACGATGCCAACGGCAAACGAAAACCGGCGGGCGAGTCGCCTGGCAGCAGAAACAGTCGTTCGCGGCGTACTTTCCATCTGTCTGACATCCATCGACGCCCGAGTTCGCGCGATTGCCAAGCCTGTATTGGCAGCACATAGCAGGCTGGCCGCATGAGGCCGCCGTCCAATTGGCGGACCAATCGTTCGCGGCTACCTGGATCGTCGAAGTCAGCGGTGGCGGCAGTTGCGTTGACGGGAAGGCCCTGCTCGGCGAGGACGACGTGAGCGAAATCTTCATAGGCCGCTGTGGCACTGTTGGGCGGCAGGCCGAGTTTATCGCAAAGCTTGGCGACAAAGACTTGGGCGTCGGTCTCGGTAACCGGCGACTTGTCCGTCTCACGGGTAATCCGATTGATATCGTTCCAGAGTGGCTGACGGTCGGTGCGCCAGTAGACCGCAAACGACCATCGCGGAAGTGGTTCGCCGGGATACCATTTACCTTGACCGTAGTGGAGTAATCCACCGGGTGCGAAGCGCTCGCGCAGGCGGCGGACCAATGACTCGGCATACCTACGTTTTGTCGGGCCAACGGCCGCGATGCTCCATTCGGCGCCGTCCTTATGGTCTACCGCGACGAAGGTTGGTTCACCGCCCATACTGAGGCGGATGTCATTTTTCATCAACCGCGCGTCGATTGCCACGCCGGTGTTGACGATTTTTGTCCAGGTTTCCTCGCTGTATGGCTTGGTGACGCGCGGCGTCTCACGGAAGCGGGTGACCGACATCTTGAAATCGAAGCTGACTTCGGCCATGCCGTGACTGCCAGAGATCGGCGCAGCCGAGACGTGATGTGGTGTCGCCGCTAAAGGAATATGACCCTCGCCGGCCATAAGGCCAGAGGTCGGGTCCAACCCAATCCAGCCTGCGCCTGGGATGTAGACTTCGGTCCACGCATGCAGATCCGTAAAATCCGTGTCGCTACCGACTGGGCCATCTAAGGCTTTGACGTCGGGTTTGAGTTGGATCAGGTAGCCCGATACAAAGCGAGCTGCGAGTCCGAGGTTGCGCAAGATTTGAACCATCAGCCAGGCGCTGTCCCGGCATGAACCTGCTGCTTTTTCCAGCGTTTCCTCTGGCGTCTGGATGCCAGGTTCTAAACGGATCAAATAGCTTATGTCGTGCTGCAGTTTCCTGTTCAAATCGCATAAAAAATCAATCGTGGAGCGCTGGCGGCGATCGATACCAGCAATATACTGCCCTAGGCGCGGGCCGACGAGTTCGGGCTCCAGATATGGGTGCAGCTCCTTTTCAAGGACCGGCTCGTAGGGGAAAGGCCAATTTAACGACTGCTCTTCCACGAAAAAATTGAACGGGTCGATGACTGCCATATCGGCGATAAGATCGACGGTGACCGAGAAGGTATCGGTTTCTTCTGGCAGAACCACGCGGGCTTGGAAATTGCCGAACGGATCTTGTTGCCAATTGATGAAGTGTGTTTCTGGCTGCAGGGTGAGTGAGTAGCTCAGGATCGGCGTCCGGCAATGGGGTGCTGGCCGAAGCCGGATTACCTGTGGACCCATGCCGATCCTCCGATCATATTTGTATATCGTGGTGTGGGTCAGGCCGACATGAAGAACCATGGACAGTTATATGCCTTGCTTGTGTTTCTGCTCTTGAGACCGTCTTGGCAGATGCGTCCCAGAATTGAGGTCAAGACTTGGTCGGTAACGTCGTTTCACTTGCGATGCTTCAGTGAGCTTGGCATAAGTTGCGCGTTTCGGTGGCGCAGAGGTGCCTGCCTTAAAGGCAGGACACAATCTTTCCTATGCAATCTGCCTTAAAAGCGAGCAAAATGTCGATGCCTAAACTATTGTACCGCTGCCGATAGGATCTGTCGGCAATTCAGCCTTGGAGCGCCGTTGTCCCGAACATGAAGACATTCCTCTGCCCGCATTGCCAGAATAAAGTGTATTTCGAGAGCGTCTCTTGCGTACGGTGTCGTCAATCGTTCGGATTTAGTGCAACGACTATGGCAATGACGACTGTCGGGGCCGTCGCCGTCGGTTCAAAGCCACCTGCGCAGCGGCACGAATTGTGCGCCAATGCCGTGCATCAGGTTTGCAACTGGGTCACGCGCGTCGACGATGCAAACCGACTCTGCCTAGCCTGCGACCTTAACCGCACCATTCCGAATCTATCGGAGGCTGGAGGGCTTGCTGCTTGGCGCGATCTGGAGCGCGCCAAAAAACGGCTCATCTATTCGCTGTTGCGATTGGGACTGCCCCTGGGCAACGGTCCTGACGACATGAATCCGCTGACTTTTGATTTTGCCCGCAACACCATTACAGGTCACATCAACGGGGTTATCACTATTGATGTGATCGAAGCGGACGCTGTTGAGCGTGAGCGATTGCGCCAACATTTCGGCGAACCCTATCGCAATCTACTCGGCCATCTTCGTCACGAATGCGGTCATTTCTATTGGATGTCTCTTGTAGAACAATCGTCCCTGCTGTTGCCGTTTCGCAAGCTGTTCGGAGATGAGCAGCAAGATTATCAGACCGCTCTCTCCAGCTATCATTCCAGCCAACCGAGACCTGATTGGCAAGCGCACTTTGTATCTCCCTATTCGAGTGCGCACCCGTGGGAAGACTGGGCGGAAACATGGGCCCACTATCTCCATATGACTGACGCTGTCGATACGGCGGAAGCGGAGGGTATGGAGCCGCGCGCCGCTGGTCTTTCGCTCGGGTCGATCTGGCCGTTTAAGAAGTATGATGTTTATCGCGATCAGTCATTCGGATCATTAATGGATCGTTGGATTCCGCTGACAATCGCGATGAACAGTATGTCCCGCAGCATGGGACATGCGGATTTCTATCCGTTTGTAATCACTGCGGCTGTGTATGAAAAATTGGCTTTTGTTCATAGAGCCATCCATAGCCGAAAGTAAGTGGCGCGACGACGGCACGCTGGTTGCGGCTTTCCGCGCTGCGCTCGGAGTTAGGTTCTGTTGGCCATCGCTCTACAAGGCTGAATTTGGAGACGTTACTCAGAATCGCTCAACGGTGTTCGTGTCGTTGGGGACAGCAGGGCATCACGAAACTGTGGTTGCAGTTGATCGCCCGTTTTGCCTCATGTGGTTGGAATTGATCACAATTGAGCCTATTTAAAAACTTGGTTGGTTGCCTTTGAATTGGCCGAGCAATCGCGCAATCACTGGGATGAATTTACATGACCAAAGACTTGCTAAATCGCCGTAGCCTTCTCGCTGTTGGTGGCTCTGTCCTGGCAACCGGGGTTGCGGGCCTGCTGGGGCCCGTTCGCGCGACAGGCTTGGCACCGACTCAATCGATGCGGGGTGGGGCCAATAACTACCTTCCGGGTGCGCCAATCGTGGATCGAATCGGTGGTGGCGGCTTCTGGATGACGGGAAGCGTACGTCGCGCGGACGATGGAGCGCCACTTGCGGGGCAGCGCATCCAAATCTGGGCGCACACGACTGAAGGATACGAGAATGACCAGCGGAGTCACGGGGCCACGATGACCGACGCGAACGGAGTGTTCCGTCTTGAGATGCCACAGATCGTCCCCGCCTTCGGCCAACCGCATGGGCATCTCGCTTATGATAGCAAAGCATTTAAGACCGTTTTCCTGCGGCCTGTGATGCCGAGCGCGAAAGCGAATAGCCTTGAAGCACATTTCATCCTTCAGCCGGTGTGAGTGTGTTGGATGCAAATGTAGTGAGATTAGGTCGGGCGATCTTGATCTGGTCCGTCCTCGTTGGTGCCGTAGCCGGTCCAATTGTCGCCGCTGCGTCGAGCCCGCTGCTTGCATGGCGTGATCCGATCTATGTATCCGCCGGTTTTGCTGGAGTTGGTGCGCTGGGGGTTTTGCTCATTCAGCCCTTGCTTATTGGTGGTTACTTGCCGGGGCTGTCAGCATATCACAGGCGGCGTGTACATCGATGGATAGGGGGACTGCTCGTCGTAGCAGTCGTGATCCATGTCAGCGGACTTTGGTTTACTAGTCCGCCAGATGTGGTTGACGCACTTCTGTTCGCGTCACCGACACCGTTTTCCGCCTGGGGCGTTATTGCTATGTGGGCAATCTTTTCAGCGGCGCTTTGGGCTGCAGCCCGCCGCTGGTTGCGGCTTAGTCCTCGGCTTTGGCGCATTGGTCATACGTTCCTTGCGATTGTGATCGTCGTGGGGAGCGTGGTTCATTGCATTCTAGTCGAGGGCACGATGGAAACCTTGTCGAAGGCGGTGCTTTGCGCACTGGTCGTCGCGGCGACCATGAAAGTCATCGTTGACATGAGGGTGTGGTCAAGGCGAAAATCGGCGGGTTGAGCTCAATCCAATGTATGGAAATGCAATCGGAGGCGATGGGTTGCAATCAATGCCGCTATCGCGCGGCTGGTCGAGCAGCTTTGATATTGGCACGATTTTGGCGGGCGGCTGCAGGCGGCGCTTCGGTCACGGTATCTGGCGGCGGCGTTTCCTGAAACACGAAACAAGCGCCGAAATTTTTGACCGGAACTTCCTTGCTCTCGGCGCACTCATGGAACACAAGCAGGTCTTCCTCGGTGCGATAAAAACGATATGGTGCGATCATGTAGCGGTCGGCACCGCCCGGCGAAATGCCAAACCGGTCAATGCGCCCTTTTAGTTGCGGCTCGACCTCGAGGATCGCGCTGCGCAGTTGTTCGCCTTCGATGAAGTTGTCGGGTAACTGATCGAAGGGGCCATCGAAGTAGTTGTTGACGCGCGCGTTGCCCTCGAAAACCCCGATCAGAATCTTGCGCTCTGGTTTCCCTACCCCATGCTTCTGATCGCGATAGTAGGCAAATCCGGTGCGTTTGCCGATGACGATGCGATCGGTCGAGGGCAAGGGAAGCAGTTGGTCTGTGCGCTGCGCTGTCTCGTCGAGGATATAATGGAAAATCTTTAGTCGGCTGTTGTAAAGTAGGAAGAAGCGCATTCCGGACTCATCATGCACCGGGCCAATATAGCGTTCGTCGTCGACCATCAATCCAGGCGGCGGCTTAACGGCACTTAGATTGTTCAACTCGAACTCCACAGTACTGCCCGCAATCGACACTCGATACAATAGTGCAGCGACCTTCTCGACGACGACACCGTCAGTGGAATCGAACAGTTTATGGCGCACCTGGTCCTCGCTCTTCCATTCCGCAAGGTCTTCGAAATAGGCAAAGTTGACTTTGCCTTTGTCGCGCTCGAGTACGTCTAGTCGGATGTTGCCAGCCCAAGGCACATTGTTGTGCAAGAACTTAAAGTAGAAATAGTTCTCCGTCGGATAGACCTTCACGCGCGGTGGCAGACTGTCGAGCACAAGCTTGAACATTGCCTTCTTATCATCCAACGGCAGAACGCGCGCGTCCTGCGCTTCCTCGAGATAGGCTTGGTTGGTGTACAGTTTCAGAGGCTCGGCCACCGATGCGCCGGTCACAAAAACAATGATGGCAAGTGCCGCCACCGCAAAGTTGATCCTCTGGGCGGTGCGCCAGGGCTGGCGCGATACCAGCCCCCGTCTCCCGGTCGGTGGTCGAACGTCGATGCTCATCGGATCAGTTCTTCCTGTCCTGTGGTCCGTCCTTCTTTTTGACGACAGGCTTGACCGTGGCCTTCTGTTGTACCTTTTGCACCGGCCTCTTTTGTGTGTCGACTTTCGGTCTTATCACCTTTGGCGTATCGACTTTTGGTCTGATCACTTTCGTCGGATCGACCTTGGTTGTGGTCACCTTTGGCGTATCGACTTTCGGTCTGATGACTTTTGGTGGATCGATCTTCGGCGTGATCACTTTCGGCAAATCGATCTTCGGTTTGACTACAATCGGCTGGCCGGTCTTCGGCACCACGACGGGGGCACCTCCGTTCGTCAATGGATTGCCGGTCTGCGTCTTTGGCAATCCCTGTGGCAGCGACTGCAGTGCAGAAATTGCCCTAACGTGGCCTCCAGCGCCCTTGGTCGCGCCAATGATCGCGACGGCACCGCCGACTGCGACTGCTGTACTGATCGACGCCTGATGCACCGTACCCTTCGAGTGCAAGATACTGTGGGTCTGGCCTTTACTGAGCACAACCGCATGCTGAGGTCCTTTGCTCAACACGACACCATGACCACCACTCCCCTCTACGCTGTGGCTCTTCACAAGGGTATGTTGTCCGCCCTTGCTGATGAGGGTGGCGTGGCTTGTCTTCGGGCCATGGCTGACGGCAGCCGCGTGGGATCCTGTGATTGTGTGGCTGATGGAGCGGCTGTGCGACTGGGTACGGCCATGGCTGAGCGAAAGATTGTGTGACGAACTCCCCTTGTGGCTGACGACTGTGGAATGTGATCCTTTAAGGCTGTGACTCAATGCCGTGGCGTGGCTTGAGAGCCTGACGTGGCTCAGTGCGACGCTATGCGAAAATAGGCGTGTGTGGCTGAGTGTGCGATTGTGCGACGCTGTCGCCGCGTGACTGATGGACGGGTTGTGGGAGCGCAGACGGTTGTGGCTGCCCTCCTGGGAATGCGAACCGATGCGGAAGTGACTGCTGACACGTGTGTGTGACGAGGTTAGGCTGTGGCTGCGTTCGCGGCTATGTGAAGCCAAGCGGTTATGACTCCAGATCGGATTGTGTGACGCTGTTCTGCTATGGCTCCAGAACGTGCTGTGAGAATTGAAGCGGCTGTGGCTCCAGTAGGGGCTGTGCGAACCGTATCGGCTGTGACTGGAGAAACGCCCGTGACTGGCCACGCGAGCGTGACTGATGTCGGATGGGTGATCGACCCATGTCATGGGTGGGTCTTCCGCAAGCGGGGGCGTGAGTAACAAGCCCGTGGGAATTGCAATGCCGGCGGTGCGCGGCGGCGGGCAGGGTTGATAAATGACGATGTCGCCGATTCGGGTGGCATCGTTTCGTGTGATTTCGGTCTCGATCAGCGCGCCGCGAGCGTCGACGTTGATATCGGCGTCTACCAGGTAGGCACGGTCAGGCCCGGTGGCAGGATAGGCGGCCTGCGTGTCGGTCGGATAGGGGCGGTACGCGGCAGTTGGAGCGACTTCCTCGAATGCTGTTTCGGCCATGCCGGCAATGCCATGCACCTCGCTGTCGTCAGGGCCGCCAGGATCACCTTCAACTGCTGCCGGAGTAGCAGGTGGTGTTCCTGATGCCGATTTTGTGTCGCCAGAAGTTGGCACTGATTCCGCTAACTCCTGGCCGAAGCCCGGCAAATTGCAAGGCGCCTTGGGCGCGCAAAGTGCGTGGCCGCTGATCCAGACGTATTGATCACGCTTGGTTGTGTCGGCGGTCCAAGTTTTCTCATCATAACCCGGGCCAAATGCGACGCCGCCGGAGCAGTTAGCACGGACATGCGGTTGGCCTTCCTCGCTCCGGTCATAATAGCCGACGTCGTAACGACCAACGGGACGCCATGCGCCGGACCGATCGAGCTCATAACGTAGCGCCCGCGCTTCATGGGGCTTGGAGAACGCGGCCTCCTCGCCGAGGCCCAAGTTACGCAAACCGCCGCGTTCGGCCAGCAGCATGACGGGACGTTCACCGCAACCTGTGAAAGAAATGTCGCTGACGGGCTGGCTGTAGCCTGCGCGCTTTATGTCAGAGTCGGATACAAAAAAATCGGGCAGAATCAGCTCGCGGCGGATGTCGTTGGGATCGAGCGCGCCGTCCTGACGGATGCCAACGGACCAGACGGAGCTGCGTTTGTCCTCTTCTGACCGGTTGGCCCAATCGCCACCGCTTTGGCCAGGTCCGCTCCAAATTGCATAGAATAAGCGGCTCTCACCGCGTCCAGGCTCATGCCAGACACCGACGCCCCAGACACGACGGCCCGCGGCGGCGAGGTTCCAGCATTCGGGTGTCTGGTCGAAGCGGCCCGTTGGGCAGTCTTCAAGTCGTGCACGCGAGGCAGGATCGAATGCTATGGGAGTGAGCGACTGTTGCTGTTTGGTAGGCACATCAAGGAAGCGCGCGCGGCCTTGCACACCGTGATCGTAGTGTCCGCGGTCGGCACCATCGACCGCGGCGATGCGATGGATCATGCCGGTCTCAAGGTCTGAGACAAAGAACTGACGATTTACCTTGTCGAACGCTATGTTACCGAGCGCGGCGCCGGTGTTGGCTCGACCTGAGAGTTTTACGTCGGTGAACAGTGTCGGTTTGTAGCCGTTACTACGGTCCAGCTTATAGATCGTACCAGGCCCGCCACGACGGCCCCACATACCGTCCATCCAGCGCCGACTACCTGTTGCAGTATGCAGGCCGAACGCTGCTGTCGCGGTTATGTAGATATTCGGCGGCGATTGCTCGTCGAGGACAACACCGAAGACTTGGCCGACATCGGCTGCGGTCACAAATGCTCGTTGTGGCTCGTCAATCCAGTGTGATCCCTGTGGTGGCCGACCGGGTGCGCGCAAATCGATAATGCTGCCAACAATACCTTCTGACGCGATCACGAAAGGACCAGTCTCACCGGCGCCCTCAGCCGGCTTGATGCCAGAAAAACGGGTGAGAAACGCTTCACCTGGTCTCATGCCGGTTTCCTGAGCGATTGCGGGGAGGTGATTTATGAAGGCGAGCACGAATGCGCTCAAGCCAATGGAAAGACTTACGGAGCAGATGGAGGCCTTTTGACGGGGTGGCGCATTGGGTTTGGCCGAAGTGCTGTTGCATGAAGGAGTGGTCACGGCGCGGACTCCGCTCGGGGGAAATGATCTGTTTCGACAGGCGATTGGCGTTATCGAGTGTCAAAGCATACGACAGATTTGACGCATTGATAGGCCCAAAGGTTCAGCAGTCCATCTGGAACAAAACATGTCGTGGCTGCTCGAACGGAGGCACGGGAAGTATTTTTGGTTAAGCAAAATTCGGGGGTGGTATAATTGAAGCGGTGTTTGGCACTTGCTCTGCCCTTGGGGGGAGCATTGCGCTGAGCAACGGAAGGTAGGCGTACGGCGTCGTGCAGTTGCGAAACAGTCTGAAAAGGACGCAAGGCGTCAGTTCAGTTGCTGCCCTACTGGGCCCATATTAGGGAACTGTCTGGCTTAAGGTCATCGGCTCAAGCAATGAGGCCGTAGACCAACGGCGAATGTCGGCAGTCAGCTGAATTAACCCGTTGAAACGAAATGGTAGCGAGACCCAGACTTGAACTGGGGACCTACGGATTATGATTCCGCCGCTCTAACCAGCTGAGCTATCCCGCCTTACCATGCGTCGGGGCATATAAGGAACGCGGGTGCAGCATGTCAAGCCGGTCGGCCATTAAGTCGCCAACCATCCCGAAATTGTGCCCCCGCTTAGATCCGCGAGCGCTCAACCATTGCGCACAAACGCCACAGAGCGTATGCCGCTGGCGATGTGAACACTCCGACTTGACGGTCGGACAATCCCAGGGTCTCCGTAATGTCCGATACAACTGGTGCTGCAACCCCCATCGAAACTGACGCGCTGATTATTGGCGCTGGACCGTGCGGGCTATTCGCCGTTTTTGAGCTCGGCCTCTTGGATATCAAATGCCACCTCGTCGATATTCTCGACAAGCTCGGCGGCCAGTGCTCTGAACTCTATCCGGAAAAGCCGATCTACGACATCCCGGCGCTTCCAATCGTGACAGGGCAAGAACTGACCGATCGCTTACTTGAGCAGATCAAACCTTTCGGTCCGCAGTTTCATTTGGGTGAGCGCGTCGATGCACTCAAGCGGCTGCCTGACGGTCGCTTTGCCATCGACACTGATGATGGCAAATCTTTCATCGCTAAAATTGTCGTCATCGCCGCAGGCGGTGGGTCGTTCACGCCTAAGCGTCCGCCGCTCGAAGGCATCGAAGCCTACGAACACAAGAGCGTGTTTTATGCCGTTCGCAAGATGGATGCGTTCCGCGATAAGGACGTGCTTATTGTCGGCGGTGGCGATAGTGCACTTGATTGGACGTTGAACTTGCAGCCAATCGCACGCTCACTCACGCTCATGCACCGTCGCGACGATTTCCGCGGCGCCCCGCATTCGGTTGAGCAAATGCGGTCGCTCGTGCGCGACGGCAAGATGAACCTGCTGATAGGCCAGGCAACGGCACTGCACGGTGCCGACGGTCAGCTTGAAGCTGTGACGGTGAAAACCAAAGACGGTGAAAACAAAATTATCTGCAACCGCCTGTTACCATTCTTCGGTTTGACCATGAAGCTCGGGCCAGTGGCCAATTGGGGTCTGAACTTGCATGAAAATTTGATCACGGTCGATACTGAGAAATTTGAAACCAATGAGCACGGTATCTTTGCCATAGGCGACATCAACACTTATCCTGGTAAGCTGAAGCTGATCCTATCTGGCTTCCACGAAGCGGCCCTCATGTCGCAAGCCGCTAGCAAGATCGTGTATCCCGATAAGAAGGTCCTGTTCCAATACACGACCTCGTCGTCGAGCTTGCAGAGAAAGCTGGGCGTCAAAGCTTAATGTCGTTCGTGATCCGTATTGCGAAGCCGCAGCGGTCAAGCCGTCTGCGGCTTTCCTATGGCTGCGCGCGTCCGATGCATGGCATATGTCGCCACAAATAACGCTAGTGCAATGGGTGCATGATACGCTGGTGTAAATCCCGTAAGCGACTTCACGATCCCATCAATTAACTTCGGGAACATGAACATCAGTCCGGCGACGGCAAACAACGCTGTCTCAATGATCGAGTTTCGTTTGATCAACCAATGCTGAGCCGCAATTCCGAGCGCAACAATGCCGAAAGCGGTTACCATCGTCACGTATGTCACATCGAACCAGGTCACGCCTTTGGCGGGCTTGAGCAGCAGCCCTGTGCCGACAGGATCAAGAATGAAGACAAACGGCACGAGAAATGCCGGCATCGTGTACTTCCAGGATTGCAGCGTGGTTTTGTAGGGACTACCGCCTGTTATGGCTGCTGCCGCGAATGGTGATAATGCGGTCGGCGGCGATACTTCGGACAACACAGCGTAGTAGAAGATGAACATGTGGGCCGCGTAATCCGGTACGCCGAGTTTTGTGAGTGCTGGCGCCGCGATCACAGCGCAGATGATGTATGAGGCTGTAACCGGAACTGCGAGCCCAACGATCCACACGATCAACGCGGTGTAGATCGCAGTCAGCAACAAGCTGCCGCCCGCATAGTCGATAGCGATGGACGAGAACTTGAGGCCGAGCCCCGTCAGCGTCACCACTCCGACGATAATGCCAGCAGATGCGCACGTCGTCGCCGCATTGAGTACGCCTGTCGTACCTTCGGCCAAAGCACGAGTTAGTTTGGACGGCACCAGAGCCGAGTCGCGACTGAGAAAGCTCGACGCAATAGCCAATACCGTGGCCCAGAAAACCGCAACCGTCGGCGAAAATCCAAACATCATGAAGACAATGATCGAAATCAATGAGCCGAAATGGAACCAATACTTCTTGGTCAGCGCCCACAGATCGATTGGTGCGACGATACGTTCGCCGCCGCCGCCGTATTTGCGCGCATCTAATTCGACCATCACGAGAATGCCGAAGTAGTAGAGCACTGTCGGGATCGTCGCCATCAAGATCACATCAAAATATGAGATCTTGAGAAACTCGGCGATCAGAAAAGCTGCTGCACCAAGCACTGGTGGCGAGATGATAGCTCCCAACCCGCCAGCGGCCAAAAGCCCACCGGCTGCGTTCTTTTCGTAGCCTGCCTTCTGCAGCATGGGATAGGCGACAGTGCCGATTGTGACGGTCGTGGCCACACCTGACCCTGATGGGCCGCCCATGAGAAACGACGCCAGCACCACAGTGCGTCCAGCGGCGTTGCGCTTTCCTCCCATCATCCCGAGCGAAAAGTCGATGAAGAACTTGCCCGCTCCTGAGTACTGCAAGATCGCGCCAAAGATCGTGAATAGAATAATCAAGCTCGACGACACGTCGACGGCGGTGCCGAATATGCCCTCAAGTGTCATGTATAGTTGGCCGACGAGCCGGTCTATACCGTAGCCTCGATGTGTCCAAGGTTGTGGCAAATAAGGGCCAGCTAGCGCATAGGATAAAAACATCGCACAAATTACAGGCATCACCATGCCTGTCGTGCGGCGTGTCGCCTCCAGCAGCAGCGCAATAAACGCAATGCCGATCCAGACGTCAAATTTATCAGGACTGACGGCGCGGTCGCCGAATTCGTCACCCTGACTAATGATGTAGGCGATGATGGCGACGGACGCCAAAGCAAAGGCCCAATCAAGCAGTGTTACGCGATGCCGTAAGCTCTTCAGCATTGGGAAAAGCAGGAACGACAACATCAGGATCATACCAACGTGCAGCGGACGCAGCAGATAAGTCGGCACAATTGGAAACGCGGTGAAGGGATAGGATCCGGCAACGGCCGCATAGAGGTGGAACAGCGTGACACCGATAGCGAGTGCCATCAGTATTTTTCCGAGTGTGCCGCCGACCTTGTTGGTCGCGCCTTCGTCCTCCTCGATGTACGCTTCGATCTTTTTGCGAGCGTCTTCATCGAGTTCGACTTCGGCAATTTTGGGCAGGTCTTTGGCAGGCATGGTCATGACGGCGCTTTCACGTGGGCAGGGCGCTCGACGTAAAAGCGCGATCTACAATCATCGAAGCAACAGCAACACCGCAGGATAAAGGGATCAGGCGGTTGGAGTGAGGTGAATCTTCAATCAACTTTCCAGCCGCGTTCGGCGAAATACTTAAGGGCACCGGGATGAAATGGTGCTCCCGCATAGCCAGTCTTTTGGCTTTCGGGTTTGATATTTGTCGCTTCCCGATGGACCGCCACCAGATCAGCATGCTTTTCGAAGATGAGTTTGGTGATCTGGTACGCCGTCTCGTCTTTCATGCTCGCGTTGGCGATAAAGATGTTCCACACCGAGACGGCCTTGCTCGGCTTGTCCATGCCCTTGTAGATCGACATGGGAATTTCATAGCTGGTGTAGATTGTGCCGAATTTTTTGTTCATAGCCTCGACCGTCGAGTCGTGGTCAATCAGTTTGATCTTGATGCCAGGCGTATTTGCCACGTCTGTAATGGCGGATGTCGGCAATCCTGATGGAAAAAAGAAGGCATCGATCTTGCCGTCCTTAAGTGCATTGCCGCTCTCCGCCGCGCCGAGCCGTTCGCGTTTGACATCAACGTCCTTATCGAGGCCGGCAGCTTCGATAATCCGCAAGGCCAAGACTTCCGTTGCGCTGCCTGGCGAGCCCGTGGAAATGCGCTTGCCCTTCAAATCCGCCAGCGTTTTTATGCCTGTGCTTTCAAGCGTAACTACTTGTTGCACGTTTGGATACAGAACGGCGAGCGTTCGAATTGGTAACGGCGATTTGAACTTGCCCTGACCTTTTACGGCCTCGATGACGGCATCGACTTGCGCCAACGCCAGTTCCCCCTTGCCCGAGCCGACGATGTTGAGGTTGTCGACTGATCCACCCGTCACTTCTGCGGTTGCTGAAGCGCCCGGAATAGCCTTGGAAATCACATTGGCAATGCCGCCACCCAGCGGGTAATAGACCCCGCCAGTACCGCCGGTCGAGATAGAGAACTGTTGTTGTGCACTCGCGTTTTGAGGGAAACACAATGCAAACACCGCTGCGATCATCGAGACCGCCGTACTGGATCGACCGAACATATTTATTCACATCCAAGGTTCGTTGATGGAAAGTTTGTCGAAGCGAACTGTTGAAAAACAGAGTGGGTCGCTCCTGAGCGACCCACTTGCTTGATCCAATTAATCGACCTTCCAGCCTTTTTCGGCGAAGTATTTAAGAGCACCGGGATGGAACGGCGCTCCCGACTTGGAAGATTTTTGATTTTCGGGCTTTATGTTTGCGGCTTCCTTATGTACCGCAATCAGATCCGCCTGTTTATCGAAGAACAATTTGGTGATTTGATAAGCGGTATCATCCTTCATGCTGGCGTTCGCCATTAGGATGTTCCACACTGATGTTGCCTTATTCGCAGCTTCCATTCCTTTGTAACCCGTCGTTGGAATGTCATAGGCTGCGTAGATGTTGCCGTACTTTTTGTTCATCGCTTCCAGTACATGGCTGTGATCGATCATTTTGAGTTTCATGCCTGGCGTGTTTGCCAAATCCGTGATTGCGGAAGTGGGGACGCCGACAACGAAGAAGAACGCGTCAATTTTGCGATCTTTCACAGCATTGGCAGATTCAGCGGCACCAAGACGTTCGCGCTTCATGTCCTTGTCTTTATCGAGACCAGCGGCTTCGATAACACGAAACGCATAGACCTCAGTCGCGCTGCCCGGCGAACCCGTGGAGACCCGCTTGCCTTTAAGGTCTTCAAGCTTAGTAATACCCGTACCGTCGACGGTGACGACGTGCATCACATTCGGATACATCACAGCCAGTGCTCGGATCGGCAATGGAGACTTGAACTTGTCTTGGCCTTTGATTGCGTCAATCGTGGCATCGACTTGTGCCATACCGAGCTCACCCTTGCCTGAGCCAACGATATTGAGATTGTCGACTGATCCGCCGGTCACTTCCGCTGTCGCTGACGCTCCTGGAATGGCCTTCGAGATTATGTTGGCGAACCCACCGGCGAGCGGATAATAAACTCCACCCGTGCCGCCGGTTGAGATCGAGAACTGCTGCTGCTGAGCCAGTGCCGCATGTGCGCCAAGCCCGACTGTTCCAATGAGCCCGATCACGGCTCCGAAAGTCCGAAAATTCATTGTGCGTTCCATTCCCTTGTTGGTCGTATCCAGCATTAAGACCAGATGGCCCGCTTGGATGTGCTGTTTTGGCCGATGGCGACCCGTAAGGCGGTCGCGATGCAGCTCGACGACGTTAGCCGAAGGTCGAAGGCCTGGAAAGGGGCGCACAGTGTCTCCGACGTTGCCGCGCAAGCGAGGCTCATATGTCAAAGCGACGGTCAAAGCCGTCGCGAGTGTGGTGAGGTCCGTGTGATGAGGGTAGGCGGCGTCCTAACCCGTCGATTGGGCGCCGGTGTCGATTGCGCAGCAAAGACGTATCACACGCAGCGCGTGCAGATTGACGCGGGAGCGTGTCTAACTATGCCTGTGCTAGCTACGCATATCATCGCGTCGGCTTGGGCAAGACCCGGACATTGGTCACGTTGATATTGCCGATGCTGATCACTCAGCCGCGGTCGTTGCTGCCAGAGACATCGGGCATTCCGCAAACAGTGTGTTCAGCGCATCAACCAGACGATCCATATCTGCATCGCTGTGCACAGGGGTAGGCGTGAAACGTAAACGCTCCGTGCCACGTGGCACGGTCGGATAATTGATCGGCTGCACGTAGACGCCAAACCGTTCGAGCAGCATATCTGATACCTGTTTGCAATGTACTGGATTGCCGATCAGAAGTGGTACGATGTGGCTTGGATTATCGACGACAGGGAAGCCCGCGCTCTTGAACTTGCGCTTCAAAGTGCGCGCCCGCTCTTGATGGCGTTCGCGTTCTACAGTCGACGCTTTTAGATGACGGATTGAGGCCAGCGCACCGGCAGCAATGGCTGGTGCAACTGAAGTTGTAAAAATGAAGCCTGGTGCAAACGAACGGATCGCGTCACAGATGTCGCGACTGGCGGCAATATAACCGCCCATAACGCCAAAGCCTTTGGCCAATGTACCGTTGATGATGTCCACGCGGTCCATGACGCCATCGCGCTCTGCGATACCACCGCCACGCGGTCCATACATGCCGACTGCATGCACTTCGTCTAGATAGGTCAGTGCATTGTACTTTTTTGCTAGATCGCAAATCTTGCCAATGGGTGCGATAGCGCCATCCATTGAATAGACGCTTTCAAAGGCGATGATCTTCGGGCGCTTGATGTCGACCGTTTTTAATAGTCGCTCAAGATCGGCTATGTCGTTGTGCTTAAAGATGTGCTTTTCATTGCCGCCATTGCGGATGCCCGCAATCATCGACGCGTGGTTCTTAGCATCGG